>CAXUIV010000121.1:4784-10042 GCA_964250875.1 uncultured bacterium | reverse complement strand
GAAAGCGGGTTGTTCCAGATAGGGATCCATTCCAGGAAACGGTGACGGCATGGGCATTTAGTCACAGGTGGCAATAAGGGCATTATTGCCGTTTGTCAAGGTTTGGTGAAAGCCGGATTTGAAGTAATTTTTGCAGCGCGATCACCAACAGATTTCTTATTAATCGAACGGGAGGAAAATTTTAAATAGCTTTAAAAAGCCCGGTTTGCGACGACTGCAACGAGGCGATGCGCAGTAAGGTCGCCCTCTAGCACAAACTTAGAAGACTATGAGTCATAGGGTTTTGGCTACCAGCTATGACTCTAAAACTTGAACATAGTATGACCTGCACCAGTCATTGCTATCACTACTGAGGCAGAGCCAATCTACCGCTTTGAATCATTTGAAGTACCTGGTTACGACAGCTAGGGCAGTCGCAGCCAAATCGGGCGATAGCCATGTCCCCAACTGTGTCGCTGTTAGGGTCGAGTGACGCAGCTTGGGAGTTTGCTTGAGCAGACGTACTAAAAGTTGGGGCAGATGTTGTCGGTCTGACAAAATCTATGTACTGAGATGCTACCGTGCCAGCATTGGCTGGATGGCTTGTCAGTAGGATTGCCGCTAAGGAGCCACAGCCTATCCATGTCAATGAATTTTTGTTCATACTTTGCACTCAACTAGGTAATTAATTGGTGTGTAGCCTTACTGAGGAAGAGTTAGAGTGCCTTGCTGAAGCATTTGACGCACCTGACTCTGACAGTTAGCGCAGCCGCATCCAAATGTGGCTAGTGCCAGTTGCCTCACTTTATCATTAGTAGCTAGCGATGGCAGTGTAGAAGTTTCTTGCCCCAGCGGCTGGTTGATTGCTTGAGAATCTGTCATCGGGTTGCCGGTTGAACCTGCATCTTGGGGCTTCACCGTGCTAGCACTGGCGGCATTGTTTGTTAGTAGCATCAAAGCCAAAGCGCCACAGCCCAGCCAAGTCAACTTGCTTCCGTTCATGATTTTATCCCATTAAAGCTTCTTAGCAATCGAGTATAGGTGATTAAGCTGAAACTTGCCACTCGCTTTGTCTAGCCTCTGGAATTGAATGACTGAGGTACAATCAGGACACCACAAGCGTTTGAGGTTGCTCATGCCGTCACCGTTTCCTGGAATAGACCCCTATCTAGAACAACCTGTGTTTTGGTCGTCGTTCCACCAACGCTTGCTGGTAGCGATCGCTGACGCCATCGGTCCTAGATTACGTCCAAACTATTATGCTGAGGTTGAAACTCGTACCTACCTTGATGATGAGGACGAAGAATTGTTGGTTGGGATTCCGGGTGCATTGGTTATGCGTTCAGTCCGTGCAGATGCGACGGTTGGTACGAAAAACGAAGAGGTAATAGCGACTCAACTGCGTCCGGTACAGGTTCAGTTGCCGATGCCAGTGGAGGTAAGGGAGAGATATCTTGAAGTGCGGGAAGTGGGAACGGATGCGGTGGTAACGGTAATAGAGGTGTTGTCGCCTAAAAACAAACGACGAGGAGAGGGGCGAACGGTGTATGAGAAAAAACGACGTACAGTTTTGAATAGTTTGTCCCATCTCGTTGAGATTGATTTACTGCGAGGTGGAACGTCGATGGCGATGGTTGGCGCAGCGGCAACCCACTACCGCCTGCTAGTCAGTCGGGCATCAAGTCGCCCTATGGCAGATTTGTACAGCTTCAGTGTGCAAGAAACAATTCCCTCATTTCCCCTGCCGCTCAAGCCACCGGATGCAGACTTGACAGTAAGTTTGCCAGAAATTTTTGTTGGGCTGTATGACCGCGCCAGCTACGATCTGCGACTTGATTATAGTCAACCTGTTCCTCCGCCTGCCCTAGCGGAAGCGGATCGACGCTGGGTTGAGGCGCTGCTAGCAGTTTGGCGGGGTCTGTGAGCGTTTTAGCTCCATGAGATTTTGTAGTATTTTGTAGTATAATTAGCAAAGCTCACAGATTTTTGTTGCTATTGCCTATGAGTCAGCATTATCTGAAAATGCCCTTTGTTTGGGAAGAGCCTAAACCGTTGATTGAAGTTCCACGGCGATTGACTTTCGAGCCGGTCAGCTCAATGCGCGATACTTTATTAATCTAATCAATAATCTTCAGAAACAGAGCATCAGTGCTAACTTTAGCAATGTGATTGGTGCGATTCGAACAACATTCACCTTCTAGTTTTACTAAGCATTCCGGTCTACCGAAGACTTTCTGGTTAAATGCGGTCGGATAAGCAAATTGACTCCAGTTGCCCATGCCAATGAGGCTGTCCACCCTGCCAGAATGTCGCTGGGATAGTGGACCCCCAAATACAACCGTGTCCAACCAATCGCCAGCACAAACAAACCTCCAGCCACCAGAACCAACCAGAACCACCGACTGCCCCAAGTTAGAATTGTTAAGGCTGCTACTAGAGTCATACTGGACATCGCATGACCGCTAGGAAATCCATAATCAAATTGTGGTGCAGGTGACTCCCATAAATGGGGACGGGATCGATGCAGCAGTAGCTTCGTCGTTCGGTTGATGATGATATTTCCCATTAGAGTAGTGGCGAAGTATGCAAGTTCGCGCCATCGTCGTCGGTTTAGTAGAACCAGCGCGATCGCGATAGCAACAGGAAACACACCCCAAAATACTCCCAGTTTTGTTAGTATTGCAGCAAAACTATCGAGTTGAGGTCGGGCCGTAGAGTGGATTGCCAACAAAATGGGAACATCCCACGAGAAGCCACCATCGTTCTCCCAAACCTCCTCTGCCAGTTCCCCAAAGATTTGCAAAGGTAAGAAAACTCCCACGAGCAAAAGCAGCAGGGAGCTACGACGGGTGACAATCAGCTGTTTGAGAAAGGCGAGGAAAGACTGAAGAAGTTTCCCAAGAGTAAAGTTAGACATCTCAGTTATTAAACTGCCATCATGTCCCCAACAGCAAGTGTCAGTGGTGCTAAGATGTGCGTTTTTCCAGAGTACGAAAGACAACTGGCACGAAAATTAGAGCGCCCTCTCGCATGCTCAATCCGCTGGCGATGCTTGGTAGGGTGACTGAATTTACGTAAACCGTCGGCATCAATGCGCAAGTACCATACTTCTAGGGCACCCATCTGAGCATATTTATTCATATGTTCTCGGTAAGAGCAGACAGATGTCCGCGCTGCTTCTTCACAATTCTTAGCAGAGACGCCGATGTGGCGGCCTGCAACGACAATGCTTGTGGCTAGACGCTTAACATCCCACTTCCAGGGAGCAGGAAGTGTCTCGTCAAAGTCGTTCACGTCGAAGACGAGGTTGCGTTCTGGTGTCCCAGACCCACCAAAGTCGAGTAGGTGACAGTCGCCGCCTACCTGGACACGCGTCGCTGTAGTAGGGGTTGTGGCTAGGTTAGCCGCCATCATGATCGCCGCTCCCCGCAAGAAGGTGAACGGATTCCTCTTGAACAGTCATATGACATTGCTTAGAATATTCTTCTGTAACTTGGAACTCAAGCGCTTCTTTAGAATTGTAGGGTGATTAAGTAAGTCACTCGCGGCCCAGTTGCTATTGCCCATAGCTCCTAATACAGAGGTTGGGACGTGGAATCTGAGACTGCTAAACTTTAATTTAGCCAATTGGATTATCCGCTACTGCATGAACTCGTTATTGATTTTGGAGGACGGAGAAAATTAGATGACCCAAGTGACTGTGGGTGAAAATGAACCGCTTGAGTCAGCACTGCGCCGATTTAAACGACAAGTGTCCAAAGCTGGAATCTTGCCCGATATTCGGAGACATGCTCACTTTGAGACGCCTATTGAGAAACGCAAGCGCAAGCTAGAGACTTTGCGGAAGCAGCGTCGGATGCGTTTCCGTACTTGATGCCAGCTGCTACGCTCAGGAACACCGAATGGAAGAAGCTCTTGGAAGTCTTGCTATGTCTCGACCCAAGAGCTTTTTCACATTTTGATATGTCCGCTACAAGAGCCTTCTGGACTGTAATAACGTCTCTACAGAAATAAACCCGTCAAGTAAATCTTGACGGACGACTAGTTCACATATTACTGAGTCGCGTTGATGGAGCATAGTTTACAGCAGTGGTCAGGCAAGGCGGGGTATACTACTGAACTGCTGTTATGCTTTTTGCGGATAAATTAGCTGAACATGTCCCTAGATTGGAAGCTCCAGCGTAGTCTAGCTTATCGCTCGCAAAATCTCATATTTTTCATAGCCATATCGCTACTCCTGCACGGTGCTATGTTCTTGGTAGCAATCTACTGGCGCAGCCACCCGCTTCGCACTCCAGAAGCACCGATCCCAGTCGAATTTATCGAGCTACCAGCAGATACAGCAGTGAAGCCGCCGTTAGATACCAAACGAAGAGCTTCTAGCAACTCAAGTGGAGGGAAATCCCGTCCTGATTTGCCGCTAGCAACGGGTGCATTGGAAGTAAGACCTAAGATTTCCTTGCCAGCCAACCCGTCAACTGTAATCCGGACCAAAGCAGTTTCTCAGCCAACTCAGCCCACAACGCTATCATCTCCCTTACCACAGAAGACTACTGCATCGAAGGTGATTCCTACGCGAACCACCCTGCACACCCAGCAACCGGCACCACAGGAGACCACTGCATCGAAGGTAATTCCCACCAACTCGCCAAATGTTACTCGGTTCAAAGTACCGACTCCCCAGGCGAGTCCAGCCGTCCAGTCGCCGCGATCATCTCAGCCAATACTGCCGCCACCCCCTTTGCCGCCGGATACATCACAGGCAAAACCTAAGATCTCCTTGCAAGTCAGCCAGACAAATATAGCCCATGTAGCCCGTCCTAAAGCACTGACTCCCCAACCTACTCAGCCAGCCCTGCTGTCCTCCCTCTTATCGCTGGCAACAGGTGTATTTAAGGCAAGACCCGTGATTCCTGCAAATCAGCCACATTCAACCCAGCTTAAAGTATCAACTTCCCAATCTGGCCAGACCCATTCACATCAACCACGATCGCTATCTCCCTCATCGCTGACGACGGGTGTAGCAAAGATGAAACCCAAGACTCCCTCGCCAGCCAGCCGACCAAACACAACCCGACCCAAAGTAACAACTCCCCGGTCTAGTCAGTTCCATTCACTTAGGCCAACACGGCTAGCAGCCTCAGGGTTAAGTGGCTGGAACATCAAGTCACCTGTTGCTCCGACTTCGTCCAAACCAAATATTCCAAGGCAGTCACAAGGGCAATCACAGGGGCAGGCTAATCTTCTAGGTGGCACGATCGCCATGAATAGCCGTGATA
>CAXUIV010000121.1:0-4684 GCA_964250875.1 uncultured bacterium | reverse complement strand
TCACAGGGGCAGGCTAATCTTCTAGGTGGCACGATCGCCATGAATAGCCGTGATATGAGCAATCGAGATAACCTACCCAATGCTGATCGCCCAAGTACCGATTTTAATGGAGTGGATGCCCGCAAGGACAGTGACATGGGACCATACTTGGATAGGCTGAGGCAACAAGTGACGGACCAATGGCCTCATCAAGAAGTCAATTCTTTTAAACAGACCATCGTTGTTTTTTCGATCAGCCGCGATGGTCAACTCACCAACCTAGGTATCTTCCAATCCTCTGGCTCTATGCCCATAGATGCCGCAGCATTGGGAGCAGTCCAGAAAGCAGCTCCCTTTGAACCTCTACCTGAGAGTTTTCCAGGAGATCACTATCCCATCCGATTCAAATTCACTATCAATGCCCTTGGGCAGCTGAATCTACACTGATTAGCTGTACAGTAGTCCTAAATTGTTTGCGAACCACCTGTAGCGGCGTTACATGTAACTCTACACAAGGGCGATCGCGTTTGTAGCTGAAATAGAATTGCTATAGTCAGCAGTCCAATGCTTATTTTTTCTGAGTTTCCGTAGTGGATGCTCCTCTACTTGTATCCATATAAAGACTCTAATATTGCTTCAAATAGTAGACAATCTCATGCTACAACTGTAACATGTAGAAACACTTATGTCATAAACATTCAATCAAACCTCCAATGACTTCATCCTGTTCAAACCTTCACAGCACAACACATCGCCGATCCAGTAGTGGGCAAGCGCTAGCGGTTGTGCTTGCGGTTGAAGGGATTGATGCACTCGGCGGCGGACTAGCCACACCCAGTCAGAGCAAGTTAGATACCATTCGGGGCTGGTTTAACCAGTATCCGGCGATCAAGAGCGGGAGGTGCAGGCGTATTGCACCAACATAAGGCAAGAACCCAAGCAACAAAGCTTGCTCGCGCCCCCGCTCCTGACACCAGAAGCGGGGGTCTTTTTTAGGAAATTCTGGAAGCAGCACAGCCCCGAACAAATCTCAGTTATAGGAGGCAAGAAGGAAATGCTGAAGCTGAGCTACACTGAATCTGGTTTACACATGGAGCGAGTGAGCGTTGCTTTAGAAGAGCTGCTTGCCCAGCGCTTGATTCTAGCTTTGAGAACCGGACAGTCGCTTTATATAGAACCAGGGAAAGCAGCCTTCTTGCTCTCTACTGACGTGCTGGATCTGGCTCAGTTGGAGTTAGCGCTACAGATGGAGCGGAGCCAGAGCATCACTGTATCTCTTGCGGATGCGGAGTTTGTTGAGGTGAGCTTGGCAGGAACCTGGATAGCTGCGACTGCTGAGGCGCATGAGGGGATTTTCATCACTGCCCTAGCTGACCGAACTGAGTTCTTTGTCTACAAGCTGTGGCAGGCTCAGTCGCAAGTATCCTCCCTGGCATGAGCCTGAAATATAGCTCTAGAGGGCAAGTTTGGTCTTGCCCTCTCCCCCACTTGTATACCCTTGGTGCTTTGTAGTGTATCTACGAAATGAATGTTGATATCATCTGATAAAGCATCTCTCTTCCCCTCTCAATCAAGCGGTGTCAAGGTAAATCCAGGTAATACCTCTTCACCCGATAATTCTGCTCCAAGTGCAAGCACTTCTACATCCCGTCCTTGCCGATAGATTTCTACCTGCTTTTGGTGGGGATTAATCAGCCATCCCAATTGCACTCCAACATTCAGATATTCCCGCATTTTCTGGCGCAGCGTTTCTAGCTCGTCTGTTGCTGACCTTAGCTCGATGACAAAATCCGGTGCAATGGGGGGAAATTTGCGTCTTTGTGTGGGAGTGAGTGCTTCCCAACGTTCTCGTCGAATCCAAGCGGCATCTGGAGAGCGATCGCCTCCATTGGGTAACTTAAAGATGGTAGAGGAACTGAAGGTATAACCGAGTTGGGTTTGGCGATTCCAAATGACTAAGTCGGCAATCAGGTCTGCCTCCCGATTACCGCTTTCTCCTCCAACGGGGGACATGATAATTAATTTTCCCTTAGCAGTTCGTTCAACCTTCAACGTTGGATTATTTTGACATAGCTGATAGAACTGTTCGTCACTTAGGTGAACGGTATCTAAGTTTAATGTCAGAGGAGTGGTGACCATACTAGTTGAGTTGAAGCGCAACAAGTAGCATATTTCACCATATTACTCCTTTTTAGAATGCCATCCGACTGGTAATCTCAAGAGGCTACAGCCTTCTTTGTACTAGCTGCAGAAGTGAGATGACCCAAGCCGACTACTCCCGCTCGGATGATAAGACATCTAAAGCTGATCTAGAAGCAGACGTTTTTGTCTTCCCTGTCTCTTTTGCTCAACAACGGCTGTGGTTCTTGGAACAGTTAGTACCGGGCAATCCCTTCTACAATGTGCCCACAGCAGTGCGCCTGACAGGTCCACTTGATCTAGCCGCACTAGAGCAGACATTCAACGAAATTGTGCGCCGTCATGAAGCCCTACGTACTACGTTCAGAATGTTAGATGGGCAACCTGTGCAGGCGATCGCCCCCCAATTGAGTCTGCCTCTGCCTGTAGTGGACCTGCAACTCCCGGCAACCGAACAGGAGGCGGCAGTCGGGCGACTGATGACCGAAGAGGTCCGGCAGCCCTTCAACCTCGCTCAAGGTCCGTTGCTGCGGGTGCAGCTGCTGCAACTGGGGTTGTCAGAACACATCCTGTTGCTGACGATGCACCACATTGTCTCCGATGGCTGGTCAATTGGCGTGCTGCTGCGGGAGTTAGGAACGCTCTACGCTGCCTTTGCTACCGGGAAACCGTCACCTTTAGCCGAACTACCCATCCAGTACGCTGATTTCGCCCATTGGCAAAGGCAATGGCTACAGGGAGAAGTGCTGGCAACTCAACTTGCTTACTGGCAACAGCAGTTAGAGGGTGCCACGCCTAGCTTAACCTTGCCTACTGATCGCCCAAGACCAGCACAACCGACCTTTCGGGGAGCGCGGCAGTCTCTAATTTTACCGCAGAAGTTAGCCAACGCGATCGCTGCTTTAAGTGAACAAGAAGGGGTGACGCTGTTCATGACTCTACTAGCAGCGTTCCAAACCTTGCTCTACCGCTACACCGGGCAGGAAGACATCTCAATTGGTTCACCAGTTGCCAACCGCAACCGCAGCGAGATCGAAGGGTTAGTTGGCTTTTTTGTCAATATTTTGGTTCTACGCACAGACTTAAGCGGCAACCCAACGTTTCGGGAACTGCTGGGGCGAGTGCGAGAAGTCGCGCTAGGAGCCTATGCTCATCAGGACTTACCGTTTGAAAAGCTAGTAGAGGAGTTGCAGCCAGAACGGGACTTGAACCGCAACCCGCTCTTTCAGATCGTGTTCGCTCTGCAAAACACACCGATCGAGACTCTAGAGCTACCAGGGCTAAAACTGAGTCCGTTGAATCTTGAACCGGGAACGGCACGGTTTGATTTGGAATTTCAACTGGTGGAGTGTCTGGACACCTTAGGAGTTGTTGTCGTATACAGCACCGAGCTGTTTGAGCCAAGCACGATCGCCCAGATGCTGGAGCATTTCCAGGCATTATTAGACGGTATCGTGACCTATCCAGAGCAACGAATCACCAACTTACCGCTGCTGACAGCAAAGCAACGGCATCAGTTAGTGGAGTGGAATGACACCCAAGTTGATTACCCAAAGCTGTATTTCCATCAGCGGTTTGAAGCACGAGTAGCACAGTCACCGACAGCGATCGCGATCGTCTTTGAGGACGAGCAGTTAACCTACCGAGAATTGAACAACCGCAGCAACCAGCTAGCACACCTTTTACAGCAGATGGGAGTGGGGCCAGAGGTTTTGGTCGGCATCTGCATTCAACGCTCCTGCGAGATGATTGTAGCAATGTTAGCCGTCCTTAAGGCAGGCGGGGCATATGTACCCCTAGACCCCACATATCCACAAGACCGCTTGGACTTCATGCTGAGTGATGCTCGTGTATCGATCTTGCTAACACAATCTCATCAAGAGTTCTCGCGCAGACACAAACAAAATTCAAAATTAGCAGTCTTCTGCTTGGATAAAAACCGAGAGAAGATTGCCCAACAGAGCAAACAGAACCCCACTACCAAAGTCACTGCCGCTAACCTGGCTTACGTCATCTACACCTCTGGCTCGACTGGAAAGCCCAAAGGCGTTCTCGTACAGCATCAAGGGTTGCAAAACCTCGCAGCAGCTCAAATCCGAATTCTTAACTTACAGCAGCACAACCGCGTCCTGCAATTTGCTTCCCTCAGTTTCGATGCCTCAATTTTTGAGATCGTCATGGCGTTGCAGGTAGGAGCAACCCTCTATTTAGCTAGGGAAGCAACCCTCAAGTCAATACCAGCTCTAATTCGACTACTGCAAGACAAACAGATAACGCACGTTACACTGCCGCCCACCGTTCTGTCAATTCTACTGCCAGAAAAATTTCCGGCACTCCAGACCGTCATCGCTGCTGGGGAAGCTTGTTCCACTGAGCTTGCACAACGGTGGGCAACTGCAAATCGTCGCTTTCTCAACGCTTATGGACCAACGGAAGCAACAATCTGGTCAACCATTGATCAGTTTAGCGATCGCCGCGAGCTTACTCTGGGCCGACCTATTGCTAATACAGAAGTTTATCTACTAGATAGGCAATTGCAGCCTGTACCGATTGGCGCTAGAGGCGA
>CAXUIV010000120.1:0-10066 GCA_964250875.1 uncultured bacterium | reverse complement strand
CGTAAGCTGCTAACGGTGGCGATCATCGGCGCAGGACCTTCAGGAGTAGAACTTGCTGCCACACTAACCGACCTGCTACCTCAATGGTACGCCCAGCTAGGTGGTAATGTTCAGGAAATTCGCGTAGCGCTGATCAACAGAGGAAAAGAGATCTTAGAAGGAGACATCAACGGTCGCATCCGTGAGACAGCGCAAAAATCGCTCCAGCAGCGTCCAGTGCCAGTGGAGTTGATCATGGGGGCCGAGGTCGCTGCTGTACATCCCAACCAGGTAGAGTTCAAGCGCAACGATCAACCGGAATCTATCGAGGCTGCAACCATCGTCTGGACAGCCGGTACAGCAACTCACCCCCTGATTAAACATCTGCCGGTTCCGGAAGAACACCGTGACAAGCACGGTCGCCTACAGGTGACTCCCACGCTACAGCTACCGGATTTTCCAGAAGTCTTTGTTGCCGGAGATTGTGCAGTGTCTATGCAGCCAACTGATGATAAAGGTCACGAGCCTGGTTACGAGCAGGATGAGGCCAAAGATGAGAAGAGGCAAGAACACAATCTCAAACCTTTGCCTTCCACAGCACAGGTAGCGTATCAGCAAGGAGCAGCGATCGCCCATAACCTTAAAGCGATCGCGGCAGGAAAGTCGCCAAAACCCTCCAAAGTTAACCTGCGCGGTTCTTTACTTAAGCTAGGGCTAAACGATAGCGCTGCTAACATCTTTGACCGCTTTGAGATTACTGGTCAAATCGGGCACCTGATCCGTCAGGCTACTTATTTAGAGCTACTGCCAACTCCAGTACACAACTTCAAAGCCACTACTGAGTGGTTAACCGATGAAGTGTTTCAGCGTTATGATGGCAACCCTGAACGACGCACTGTGCGGGTTTGGCCTTGGCTGGGTAGCATTGCAGCAGTTTGCGTGTTGGCACTTACAGGTTTAGCCGTTTGGCGAGAGGCGCAACCACGACAGTTCAATAGGGCTTTGCGACCAACGGGTTTGCCCGGTTTGCTGGACCGGGTAACGAGGTAAGGGCAGTAGATGGGGAGGTGGGTTGATGGGGAGGAAGATTGTAATGAGTGGCTTCTTGGATGCACAACTAAATTTGGTATGATTTCGGACAGCATTTTTAGCTTCAAGGCCGCAGGTGAATGAACACAAACCGGATTGATCTTCCTCTAGATGATTCAACCATACGCAAAAGTCCTTCTCAAGATGGAAGTACCGATAGACCCATAACGACTCACACGCCATCTCCTAGCCAACCCGCAAAAGAGATGAAAGATCCCTTGATTGACGTTGGTTGGGAGAAGACAATAGTTGTCCTTGCCTTCGTTCTTATTACTGGTGTAGTGGTGGCGCTAGGAGTCGTCAATCAGAAATTAGAATATGCAATTCTCTTCGCCTTTGCTCTAAGCGCGATCGCCATTTTTCTATTTTTCATTTCTTAGGACTCTGTGTTCTCTGCGCCTCAGCGATTCGTCAAAAAAAAACTATCCCCACAACAACTACACACGTTTAGTCAATTCCTTCTGAGCTAATTGAGTCATTCGTTCAATAGCCTCTAAATCGACACTAGGCGTTTGGCTATCTATACTTAGCCATAACAGGTACTCAATATTACCAGCTGGTCCAAGTAGGGGTGACCAAGTTAAGCCAATGTACTGCCATCCTAATTGTTGGGCAGCCTGCAACACTTGAAAAATTGCATCAGCTTGGTCCCTAGAATCCCGCACAACACCTTTTTTACCCACACGCGATCGCCCAACTTCGAACTGAGGTTTCACTAACAGTACTGCCTCACGAGGATGCATGAGCAGTTGCCACAAGGCAGGCAAAATTTTGGTCAGGGAGATAAAGGACACATCCACCACGCCTAAGTCAGGTAGGAGGGGGGAGGAGACACCATACAACTCAGATGGCTGGAGATAGCGTAGGTTAGTACGTTCTCGGAGTTTCAGCCGTGGATCGTTACGCAATCGCCAGTCAACTTGACCGTAGCCCACGTCAATGCCGTAAACTTGTTTTGCCCCAGCTTGCAGCAGGCAATCTGTAAAGCCGCCAGTCGAAATGCCGCCATCTAAGCAGATGCGTCCCTGTACTGGAATATCAAAGACTTTCAGCGCTCTAGCAAGTTTCTCTCCGCCTCTAGAAACGTAAGGCGATCGCTCTTTAACTTTGATCTGTGCCGATGTCGAAACCTCAGTACCAGGTTTATCAATAATCTGCTGATCAACAGTGACTTCCCCTGCCTGAATCAGCCGTTGAGCCAATTGTCGGGAAGAGCATAAATTTAGGCATACCAGTAATGTGTCGAGTCGCTGTTTGACCACGAGTGTTCCACTTTAAACTATTGCAATCTTAAATGAACTCCTATATGGAGTTACACGTAACGTCTCTACAGGCTGTTCGCAGATTGAGGACAGCAACGTATATTCGCCAATCATGTAGGACTGCTATGGTGGCATTTATGACAAAAGTCATTGTGGACCAGTGACTTTCTGCTGATGGCTGATTAGTCCTAAACTTTTAGAATTGAGGTATTCTTTCAAAAAATATAGGTTTAACAGGCTCGCACACTAAGCAAGGGCTGCGATTGAGTGTGTTTAAACAGGATCTTGGTAGTTAAAGCATCATTATGAACTGGCGTCGAAGAATTTGGTTATGGCTATTTTTGGCACTGCTGATTGTGTTGATTTGCAGCCTCAGCCCTTTAAAAGAACTATTTGATGAAGCGTTTATCGTGACGCAACTACACAAATTTGGCGGATACTCTGCTCTTATATTCATTTTAATCTACATATTAGTAACACTGCTAGGACTGCCTAGTAATGTCATGACTGTAGCTGGAGGGGCAGTCTTTGGCTTGCTTTGGGGTAGTCTATATTCTATCGTAGGGGCGACATTGGGTGCAGTCGGCGCATTTTGGGTGGCTCGCCATCTTTTGCACCGTTGGGCAAAGCGCTATTTAGGTCAGCATCCAGCTTTGAGTCGGTTTGATCGCGCCATCAGCCATAATTCCTTTAGCTTTATTTTGGCAGTTCGCTTCACGCCAATTTCGCCCTTCAGTTTGGTCAATTTTTTATTCGGACTCACGTCAGTCAACCTGAAGCCCTACATAATTGGCACTTTTTTGGGCATTATTCCTAGTACCTTGGCTTACGCCTGGTTGGGGGTTACAGGCAGTGAGGCATTCCACGGCGGAGATCGCCTGCCCTTCGCGATCGCCTTGACTTTCCTGACACTGCTCTCCCTACTGCCAATTATGGCTAGAAAAAGGGGTTATACATACAAGTCGCGAATCTGATTGGGATTGGAGAAGGGGCAAGGAAGACCTTTACCCTCTACTTGCAGATGTCATTAGGAACCTGAGGAGGCTTTATCTTGTGGTGTACTAGGAGGCGTGTCAGAGGATTTTACCTCATTGGCTGAGGCAGTAGCCGCTGCACTGTCTTGAAGCCGCTGCTGCCGCTTTTTGCGGTCCGCTGTGAGAATATCTGACATGACGATCAGTGCCTGCGCTATTTTTTCCAGGTTGCTGCGGTACAAATCCAAGTCTTTCTGGAGTTTGTCTTCAGACAAGTGCAAGGCGGCAGCAATCTGTTTTAACGCCTCTGTCCGCTGCTTTTCGTCTTTGACGAGTTCAGCATCAGCTAGCTCTAACAGGGTGAATAGACCAATAGCAAACAGGCGGCTGTACTTAAAATTTGGGTTATTAGCGATCGCTTGCAGTTGTGCCTGTAAGTCATCAGCCCGATCTACATGAGTTGTTTGGCCCAACCAAGCTATCAAGTCCTTTGCTGACAGACTTCTAGCTAACACTTCCAGTCTTTCCGCATCCTGCCGGTAGCGTTGCGGATCGTCCTCTATCGCCTGACACAAAGCGTTAAAAATTGGCTCCTTGTCCCGTTCTGGCTGGTAGCCCTGCATAAACCGCTCGAAGGTAGTGACCATGCCTAGAGCATAAACGGGGTCATAGTGAAAATCTACGTTAACTGACAGCAGGTGCATTTCTACCATCAATTCTTCGACGACCCGACGATAAATGGTGTTGACAGGACGGGTGTGAAGGGTGTAAAAAGCTTTTTTAGTATCAGAGACAGTGCGAACGTTATTCACGGATAAGACTTAATTTGGGGACGTAAAGTTATTTTCTCGCTTAAGCGCGACTTTGCCAAGGAAGCAATTACTACCTTTGCACTAGCAAAATCCAAAATCTAGAACCCGAATGGCCTTCACACCCGAATTAACCGCTCTTGCTCACTATCTTGCCGGTGAGTTTGACAACCGGGAGCAAGCGATGGCAGAACCTGCCTGGTACGTACATCTCCGTCTTTGGCAACGACCAGTCTCCCTATTTGCCGACAGTCTTACCCTGTTTGCCGAACAAGCCAGCGTTGTCAATCTGGATCAACCCTACCGACCTCGACTGATGCGTCTACAGGAGGGGGATGAGTCAAATACGGCATTGCGAGTACAGTACTACATGCCTAAAGATCTGAAGGCTGTAAAGGGTGCTAGCTGTAATCTGGCTTTACTGAAGACACTAACGCCTGATCAATTTGAGCTGTTACCGGGCTGTCTATTAACTGTTCAGCAGGTGCCTCTAACTGACCACTCTGGCCACTATCGCTTCTCTGCTTCTCTACCACCCGACGCCCGTTGTTGCTTCACCTATCTTGGCAAAACTCAGCAGGTTTCCTTAGGATTTGAAGCTGGACCTGAGGAATTTTTAAGCTACGACAAGGGTGTTGACTCCACCACCGGCAGAGCCAGTTGGGGAGCCATTCTTGGCCCATTTCGCTTTCAAAAGCGTCAAAACTTCCCGTTTTAGATTTTGGCCGTTTTAGATTTTAGCCTTGGTGCAGTCCAGTTGTATTTTGAACTAGATTAAGCGTCCAAAATCCAAAATTAACTGGCGATGCTCCGAGGTACTCCCTCTAGAGCCTCGGCTTCGGTCTCAAAGATCTCAAACACTGAATCCATCATTGTAACTTCAAATACTAACTTTGCCTCCGTGTGAACATTACAGATCCGGAAACTGCCTTTAACTTTATCTGCATCTCGCATTCCAGCAACTAGGGATGTGAGACCAGAGCTGTCAATAAAGTTTACCTGGCCAAGATTTACAACCACGTGGCGGCTGAGCTTAGAAATACACTCTTGCAACTTCAGGCGAAATTGCCAAGCTGTTGTAATGTCCAATCGGCCTACCGGTGTCAAGACAATGACTGTGTTGCCGTCTTGGGTTGTGTAGTTTTTTTGTTCGATATGAATCACTGACTCTCCCCTTGGCATTAAAAATACTGGCTGCATTTCTACTCCGCCCCAAATCAGTAAGCCTGGAGCAAACACTGCCAAATTGCGCAGCCCCGCTGGCAAGCAGCCTGATCCTACAACTGTGAACCGTTAGGCAGCACAGACAAGAGCATCAATACGAGGCTGCACATATTGTTGACACAGTGCTGCTGAAACTATCACGCTTATTGCTCTATTGAGTGCTTTCCTTCAGTAGTCTAACTCAGACAGCCGGGGTGACAAGTGGTGTCCAGCTAGCCCAGTCCTGAGGCTTCAAGAAAGTTTCATATAATTCCGCTTCTGGGGTGTTGGGTTCTGGTTCGTAGCCATACTCCCATCGCACAAGCGGTGGCAGCGACATCAAAATTGATTCAGTCCGCCCATTCGTCTGGAGGCCAAAGATTGTACCCCGGTCATAAACCAGATTAAATTCAACGTATCGGCCTCGGCGGTAGAGCTGGAAGTTACGTTCGCGATCGCCATACTCCATTGACCGCCGCCGTTCGGCGATTGGCAGATAGGCTGGTAAGAAGCTAGAACCACAATCACGCACAAAGGCAAACACTTCTTCCCAACTGCGTGGCTCTATGGTTCCGATTTCTTGACTGACCAAGGCTGCGGTACCGTCTGCTTGTGGCCCTCTGTACAGCTGACCTTGGCCATCTTGGTAGTCGAAAAAGAGTCCACCTACGCCTCGCGTTTCTTGGCGATGCTTCAAGTAGAAATACTCATCACACCAGCGCTTAAACACCGGGTGATACGCTGAATGGTGGCGATCGCAAGCCTGCTTCAGTGTGGAGTGGAAATGAGCTGCGTCTTCAGCAAAAGGGTAATATGGCGTCAAATCCGCACCGCCGCCAAACCACCAAACTGGACCCGCCTCAAAGTAGCGGTAGTTGAGGTGGACAGTCGGTATGTACGGATTCCGGGGATGCAGCACCATTGATGTTCCCATGACATGAAAGCTGTGTCCAGTGGCCTCTGGACGGTTCGCTAAAATCGAAGGCGGTAACTGAGGACCCCACACCTCTGAGAAACCAACTCCGCCTTGTTCAAACACAGCACCGTCGCGCAGAATGCGGGAACGTCCTCCACCCCCTTCAACTCGCTCCCATGAATCCTCTCGAAATTTGCCTACGCCATCCAGCTGCTCTAAAGCTTGACAAATTTTGTCCTGTAGCTGCTGCATGAACTGGCGGACTTTAGCCTTGGCTTCCTCTGGAGGTAAAGTAGATGGTTTTGCTGGGCGAGTTGGAGCAGTTGTCATAATCTCAGATTTACAAGAAAAGCGAATTTGGGCATGGGGCACGGGGCATGGGGCATGGGATTTACCTATGCTTTATTCTCTATCACCCCGAAGTAGTGGTCGGTGATTCCTTTCATCCATGAAGGATTGGACCCCAACAATTTTGGAAGTTACTGGGATCTATATTCCCTCAAATAGGAGCTACATGCTCACCATAGGACATGCAGCTTTACATAACTTCCCACATGAATCCTTCCCCATGCCCGATGCCCCATGCCCGATGCCCAACCTCGTGAAGTAACTTATCCTCAATAACCCGTTCTAATTGTTGCAAATTGAACATTCTAGGTAGAATACTAGACTGTATGCGATTAGTCTAAAAGTCTGAGTTGGAGCGAATCACCGTCGGAATACCGACCACGCCAGCAGCACCTGCTGGAGGTGTAGCAGGAGGATTTAAGCAGATGGCAGGCTACTTGTCCAAATTCATCCGTCGCAACAGCAGGTGCTTTCGGTGTTCTCTGGCGCGGACGTATCGAGAGGTTAGTTCGGCATCTGTCGATGAACTTTGGCAGAAGGTCGTTGACTTAGCAGATGTCTCGTGGCATCCACTGCTGAAGAGGACGAATGTGCCCTGCGGACTAATGCCGAAACCGGGGCTAATATTTCAGGCAGTCACGCGCCTAGGTCCAATTCCGATTCGGATTTTTGTCGAGCGCGTAAATCCCAGGGAGTTGCTGATCGTCAGAGTGCTGGCAATTCCAGGTGTGGAGGAACGAGTGACTTATCAGGTGGACTCAACGGTCTGTGGTACCTGCATATCCTATTCTGTGACTTTACGTGGTTGGTTGTCGCCCTTAATTTGGTCACTGTCCCGGCCCTATGCTGCGCGTGTGGCGTCGGCGCTAGCTGCTGCTGCTGAACAGCCAGCTGTGCAGATCTCATCAGGTAAGGCAAAATCTCTCAAAGATGGTTGTCTTGATTTTTAATGGTAGAGAATCGCTCCACGCTGAACGTTAAGATGCAACTAGAAGGAATAATCAATCGCCTGTAGCTGCGGCAGCAAGAGTAAAGAATGCCATGTCCGAAAAACTCGATTCCCGTTCAGTTCTAGAAGTGCTGCGCCCAGTGCAAGACCCAGAACTCCGCAAGAGCCTGGTGGAACTGAACATGATTCGCAACCTTAAGATTGACTCTGGTAAGGTCAGCTTCACGTTGGTGCTGACCACACCGGCTTGTCCGTTGCGCGAATTTATTGTCGAAGACTGCCAGAGGGCTGTGAAACAGTTACCGGGCGTTGAGGATGTAGTTGTGGAAGTAACATCTGAGACGCCTCAGCAGAAAGGTGTACCTGACCGCACTGGAATTGCTGGAGTTAAAAATATTGTGGCGATTTCTAGTGGCAAAGGTGGTGTCGGCAAGAGTACTGTTGCTGTGAATGTGGCTGTATCCTTGGCCCAGTTGGGGGCAAAAGTGGGTTTACTAGACGCCGATATTTACGGTCCGAATGCTCCGACAATGCTAGGACTGGCAGATAGCCAGATTGCAGTGCGGCAAGATGGGCAAAAGGAAGTTTTGGAGCCAGCTTTTAACCACGGAGTCAAACTGGTCTCAATGGGTTTTCTGATTGACCGAGACCAGCCGGTAGTATGGCGAGGACCAATGCTGAATGGAGTGATTCGCCAGTTTCTCTATCAGGTGCAGTGGGGAGAACTAGACTATCTCATTGTGGATCTGCCACCCGGAACCGGCGACGCTCAACTGACTCTGGCTCAAGCGGTGCCGATGGCAGGGGCAGTGATTGTAACGACCCCACAGACAGTAGCTTTACTGGATTCTCGTAAGGGCTTGAAGATGTTCCAGCAGCTAAATGTGCCCGTGTTGGGTATTGTGGAGAATATGAGCTACTTTATTCCGCCAGATATGCCAGATAAGCAGTACGACATTTTCGGCTCTGGTGGCGGTGAGAGAACGGCAGCTGAACTGGGAGTGCCGCTTTTAGGTCGTGTTCCCTTGGAGATTTCTCTCCGGCAGGGAGGCGATCGCGGTATCCCAATCGTAGTTGCCGATCCAGACTCAGCTTCTGCAAAAGAGCTAAAGGCGATCGCTCAAATCATTGCTGGTAAAGTCTCTGTTGCTGCCCTGACTTAAAGATTCCCCCTCGCCCCCCGCGTCTGACTCATTCAAAGACTGGCGCAACGCTGCAATCACATCCTCAGCTGATTGGGGCTGAAATCTGCCTGCATGGAAATCAGCTAGGGTTTGTCGGGCATCCAGAGCTATTTCTGTACGACGATTTTCGTAGTGACGGTTTTGTAGAATCTCTATTAGCATTTCCTGCTGCTCATAGGGCAGTTGCAAAGCGACTTCCAGTACTTGGTTGAGGCTATTCATCATGGAATTAGGCTGTCAATTCTGAAGTTAAAATAGCTATACGAATCTGAGTGAATTATAGCGTTCAGGCCACAGTTTACGAGACGTCCCCCCTTCGCTACACTCAGCAGCTACGTGAGAGACGGTTTTGTAACAGGAAATGGCAGAGAGTTCTAGATTGGAGGCAGCTATGGAGTTTCGTCAGCCAATTCAGCAGCACAACGATCGCCATCCAGATGTGTGAGGCGTGATCGCCATCCAGACACCGGCATTATGGCCAGTGGTTTCTGAGGTGTCCAGCGATCGCACTGGGTGTATCTAGTTTATTGGTGGAATTGCCCGTGCGGATGAAGAAGCTTTCTTCGGGCTGTCCGGCTTTGTTGCGAATTTTGACGTAGACAGGTTCGGGGGCACGTTGGGCGGTGATTTTGCAGACTTCTTTTTGATCGACGATGTGAAAGCTGATGGTGAAGTAGGGAGCAAATTCCTTGCCCATTTCTCTAAGCAAGAGATCGTTTGTCAGCCAGAGTTCGTAGCCGTCGCGGTTTTTCTTTCCTAGGGTTTGATAGTCGTGCTGGAGTCCAAGGATGTTGCCGTTGTCTTCGACTCCAATGAGGAGAGTACCGCCGTTGGTGTTGAGAAAGGCGGCGACGGTTTTGAGAATGACTTCTTCCATCGTTGGGTCTTTTTTAGCTTCTTTAAGGTTCCAACGAGCGGTGGACTTGAATTCGAGTTGGGCGCTTTCGCCTTGGGCAATTAAAGCTAGAATCTCGGAGTCGCCCAATTTAGGGATGAAGTTGCGGTATTCCTGGAGGGCAGCTTGTTTTACTGCGTCAGGAACGATTGGGAAGGTGGAGAGAATATGGGTGAATTCGGCTTTGGTGAGTCCGTAGAGATGGGCGATCATGCCGTCGAGTTCAGCCCGAAGTTGGGCGCGATCATTTTCATCAGTAACGCCGTTAGTATGGGAACCTAACCCGACTTCAGCAGCGAGGTCATCAAATTCGGGAGTGGTGCAGATCAGTTTGGCAGCGCGATCGACGATTTCGCCGAAGTAGGGGTCACCTTCGGTGAGGCGAGGAACGGGAAGTTGGTAAATATAAAACATATTCAAAGTCGATGACACTTTTTGTCGTAGCATCCAATCAACAC
>CAXUIV010000119.1:0-10078 GCA_964250875.1 uncultured bacterium | reverse complement strand
CGCGTTTCTCCCGAATCGCTTCTGCTTCCTTAGCCATAGCTCTTTGCATTGCTAGAGGAATCTCCACATCTTTCATTTCCACCCGTTCAATCACCACACCCCACGGCTCAGTGATCTCATCTACAATCTCTTGGACTTTGATGTTGATCTTATCCCGGTTTTGTAGAACGTCGTCCAAGATGTTTTGCCCAACAACGTTGCGTAAAGTCGTTAAAGCGGTTTGGTAAACAGCGAGCTGGTAGTTTTCGACCTTGTTAATGGCTTTGGCGGGGTCAAGAATCCTGTAGTAGAGAACAGCGTTGACTTTAATTGTGACGCTGTCGGCTGTAACAGTTTCTTGAGGTTCGATATTAACCGTTTTGGTACGGACATCGACTTGGGTCTTTTGATCTAGCACTGGTATAACCCAGTACATTCCTGGCCCTCTCACACCATTAAGTCTGCCTAGGCGGAAAATAATTCCTCTCTGATACTCTCGGTCTAGCTTTAGCCCTGAGGCTGCGACAAAGAAAAATACAGCCAAGAAGGAACCCATGATTGTTTCCATTTTGTAATGACTATTGTTGATTTGAATAGATATCCATTCTAGTCATGGTTAAAGATGGGTAGCAAAGCTTAAGAGGGTACGGTTAGAACCGATGTAGTCAGTATGAGGAATTTTCTCACTCCTCACCCTTTGCTCCTCACTTTGCGGACGCATGTCAGCAATCCCAGCAGCGGTGAGGGCTTTTGTGTCTTGACTGTAACAAAGTGAGATAAATTTTTATCTACAAACCTTTTGGCTTGCTGTTTGTCGTCAAATTTTACTTTGATATTGTTTCGACGTATTTCCAACCCTTGCTCTGAGGTATCTACTGCCTCAATTCCCTTAAGCTGAAGCACAAATCCTATCCGCACCTCTTGATGAGGGTTTGCTAGGGAAAGGCAGATTATACGTTTATTACTAAGTATTAAAAAAGCTGGTCTGCTCTGATAATGTATGCATATAGCATCTACCATCTTCTCAGTTATTGCTAGGAAGTCTACAAGCCACTTGGCAATTTGTTGAATGTTTTGGTGATTGGAGTTGAGCCTACAGTTCTCAAGGAAAAGCTGATATTGTGCTATACATTTCGTATCAGTTTCAAGTCTAACCTCAGGTATTAATAGATGATGTGTCTCTAGGCACTCTTGAGACCAAGTTAGGGGATTACTGCTTATTTGCTCAAAAACGGCTGTGGTCTGCGGCTGTAGGGTACCTGTCATCAATCTAGCGATCGCCGATGGCTCATCTGATTGAGCAAATTCTAGAGAATTTATCTGTTTCATAACTAGCGCTATTTTTTATAGATAGGGAGATTGATGCTCCTCTACTTAGAATGCCCTACTTTAAGCTGTAGCAAAAGTACCAACGATAATACTTTTGTAAAGCGGCTGTAAAGATTTCGACAAGATTCCCTTGGCAGTAAATTTGGTACTCAACGGGATACATCAAAGGAGTCAGATGGACATTTAATGTCTTGACCAATAAGCTGAGGCAGATTCGGAGGCGTTCTAAGAGGTTTATTGAGGGGTTTATCAGTCACGCAAGTTCCAGCAACTGTAATGTTAAGGCCATCCGTCGTTTTTACTGCAAACACTGCACCTACATAACTCTTTAACCCGTTTACCTTTGCTATGGCCACCGATATAGCTTTTGTTTGATCTACATTGGAGATGTAGTCATAGCTTGCAGTCTCAGAAGAAATACCTATGTCTAGAACCGCTACTGTGGGTGCAAAGGCATCTTTCTCCAGGTAAAAGGCTTGTTGCGCTCTGTTTATGGCCTTAATATTTTGTTTGGCCTCGGCTTGGCTAGCTTTAGCTGCTTGACTTTGAGGCGATGGGTTGATTGAACTACGAGAAGCTACAAAGACTAGGGCTGCTATACCAATAGAAAGAAAGCTCAACAGTATAATTACGTTAAAAGGAAATAGGTAAGTACGAGGGTAAGCTTTGCTCTGCTGTCTGTTACGGGATTGACTCTTAAGCGTATGTTTACTGCTTGACGTATTTGCCTGGAGCAAGCCAGATGTCGATAGCATGCTGATTACTGAGTCGTCACTGGTGTTCTTAATCTCAAATTCTCGCTCCCAGGTAGGAAAATCTTCTCCAACCCGTCTCCCATAAACCTTTACTGCTTTAATAGGCTCAGCCTCTAAACCAGTTACACCTTTACGAACGAATTCCACTACAGCCTCTTGCTCCGGCACCTGAGCCGATTCCAACATGACCTGTAGGCAACCATCCTTGAGGCTAGCTTTCGCAGCTATACCCTTGACTTGTAAAGAGCGATTCATCAGGGCGGCGATCGCATCTGCGTTTCCCTGCTTGGCAAGTGTCAGAAGACTCAGTTGTTGTGTCATGACTGGCGCTACTTCATATAAGGGGCTAGCTTATCTCCGTATTTAGAGTGCCCCTTTCCAGAGCGCCAGTAACACTCTGATAACACTAAAGCTGGAGCAAATGTATGTCCACGCCTGTACACTCGGACAGAATTCAGACGCAACGTTCTGTTCCTACTTTTCGCTTTTCACCGGACTACCGTTTTGAACGGCTTTCTCTATATCTTCTCCAGTAGCGACAACCTTGCCTTCTTTAATGATTCCCGCAATCATTTCCGTTAAGCCTTCCGCTGACTCCAGAAAGACCTCCTGGGAGGCGATCGCGTCCGCTAGACCGTTGATGAGCTTAGCAAAGGAACGGTCTTTGGCGCATGATACTTGCTCAGACGTGAGTCGCTTGCCGTTGTTTGATGCAGCAATCTCTAGAATTTCCAAGCAGGGAGTCGCTGCATCTACAGCTTCCTGCTTCTGAATATATAGTTCTACTGTCTTGATGGCTTCGCGAGCAGCTCGTTGAATAGGCCGTAGTTCCTCAGTGGGTGCCGCTTCTTCAATCGGTGGTGTGTAGACAATGTTCTCAATGTTGAGTCCATCTGGGAAACCCGTCAGCTCCCCATCCTCAAACATCTTCAGCGCCATTTCAAAAGCACGTTCTCGATTCCTAGCTGTGTCCCCGCCGCGTCCATCAACTTGGATTACAGTACCTTTTTGGGATTCTGGTGGCAGAGATAAATCATCTATGACAGTGTAGCTAACGGTGGATTTTTGTCGTGTCATTGCTCGTTCCTCGCATCGAGACCTTTACAAGAACAAGTGTACTAGTTTCTTGTTATGGGTTGTTGGTTGTTGATTGTTGGTACAGAACAACTAACAACTAACAACAAGGACCCCTTACCGCGTAGCGCTTGGCCCAACAGCAGCCTTGATTGAATTTAGGTCAATATTAAACTCGGCGGCAATCGACTGTACCACTTTAGTCTCCGCTGGTGTCATTGTACCGTCTAGCTGAGCAATTCTATAGCAGAGGGCGAGTAAAGACATGGCGTAGTCGCGGTTGAGCTGATTCAGCAGCGTATCGATAGGCTGAGGTGATTCTATGTTAGCGGCGATGACTTCTAGAGAAGCAGGGCTGAGGTTAAGTGCCTGTAAGCTTGGCAGAATCTGATTCCACGACTTCTCCGGATGACTTGCCAAAACCATGTGGACCAAAATTTGGTCCATTGCCGCCTGTTGGGCGATCGCTGTTTCTAGGTAGGTGTTGCTCGCTTGCTTTACCGCTTCTAGTTTGTCGCCGGGAATTGAGGCATCTAGTTTAGCCTCGTAGAACCGGCAAGCTGCATATCCCAAAGAGTAAATCATGACTGCGTTCGAGCTAGCACCGATCGCGGCACCGGCAGCCGGGATACTCCGCAAAAAGCCTAAACCCACTGCTTTGACAGCTCGACTGCCACCTAGTCCCAAGCCAAAAATCGTCAAGACTTCTCCTTTACGGGCCGGGTCATTCAGGTCCAGCCCATAAGCAAGCGCGATTTGGTAAACCATTTCTGCCTGAATAGCTGCGGTGGTTGCCAAATCAACTGCCAGTAAAGCTAAAGCCTCTCCGGGTACCAGGCTAGTTGCCAGCCCCATCCCGCCAGCATAAACCGCTTTCTCCACCATGATGCGGTGAGCAATCTGGCTTGGTGTTTCGTTAGGATGCTCTTGTTGTAGCTTTCTTACCCTTGCCGCAGCTTTAACAACATCGACGTGATCGGCTGCATTAAGTATCCAGTCCAGCTTCAAGAAGCCAATCACTCTTCGTAGCACTGGATTATTTGTTACCAAAGCAACAGCTTGCCCGACTCCTTGGGTTGCTTGAGTAACCAACCAGTAAGTTTGCTTTGCCGCTGCCTGCGTCGTCTCAAATGCTGTATCCGTAATGGCTTTTGATGCCGCTAAGAGTAAATTGGTTGGTTTCTCTGGCTCCGTTTGCGGCTGCTGATTGTTCATGACTTGGTACTGTCCTACAGGTCTTATATTTTGGTTGTAGCGGAGCGCAGTCGCTTCTACCTCCCCCTGCAAGCGCAAGTCTATCTATCTTCTA
This sequence comes from uncultured bacterium, assembly GCA_964250875.1. Lineage (GTDB taxonomy): Bacteria > Cyanobacteriota > Cyanobacteriia > Cyanobacteriales > Chroococcidiopsidaceae > CAXUIV01. Next base: position 5,632 of record CAXUIV010000119.1, on the reverse strand, counting down.
GGCATAAATCTTGATCTTCTAGCAGGTAGCGCAAATAGGGCAGCACATTATTACTAAAAATTTAACAGACTATAAAGAATCGATGAAACCAGATTAACCCTGTTGCTTAATTATTGTTTACGTAGTAGATTACGCTAGTGGTGATACAAGTCAAACGTTGGTTTTACAACAGCAAACCAGTTCAGACAAAAACACTGGGTTGGTGAGCGCAGTCCATTGCTCTTCAGCTCTTTTGCAGGGTGATACTGCCAGGGCCGTCTACCTTCGCTACAGTTCCGGGACGCCTGAATGAGCAGATGCTTTCTAGTGAACCTCCGTTCAAACAAAGATAGTGACAGATTCTACTAAGAGCTTAAATATACAGGAGAAAGCCGTGTTAGACCTTGCTGAGTCCATTAATATGGAGCATCAATTCAAGTCCTATACTTCAGATCTACCAACCACGGGTCAGTCGAACATTGCGGGTACTTTTACCGTAGATGGGACAAGATACAGCGTGAGTCAGGTTAAGAGCATTAACTGGCGTAGCGGTGGTTCTTGGCAAAGCTGGGTCTTAGCTGATGTTTGGAATATAAAGCTCTCTAATGGCACGAGCTTGAATGTTGTGCCGACACAGCTAGACAACGACTCATGGGACACTCTGTCCAACTTGGCGTTCCCCAATAGTGTCGCAACGTAGCTCCTAATCTCGGTTGACAACCTGCTTGAATTCTTGAGCCATAATCGACTTGTTCAGTCAAAAGCTATAGCTCTGCTTAATGCGGAGTCTAGTACAGAGTGTTCAAGAAAATCGTCAGCAGAAACCATGCGAACAATCACCAGTATTAACAATATCTCGGCTAATCGTGTAGTCAAGCTGTGGGCAGAGCGCTATGTCCCAGACTTGTCAGCCCTCACACAACAGGGATCCTCAGCGGAAACGCAACTGGCAGAATTTGCCTCAACCGCCGGACGGGCTGCAACCGTTGCCAAGCTCTCTCGCCTCCAGCTTGACTGCGAGTTCGCCGAGATCAAGACAAGTACCCTGTTCTCCTACATTCCGAACGTGGTGAATTTGTCCGAGTCGAGACGTATTGCCCAATTTGCCTTGCGCATTTATCAGCAGGTACTATTAATCTACCAACAGCAGTCACCTTTTCCTGCCTCGGATACCGCGCCAGTGGCAGTACCCAGGAGTTTTGACGAATGGACTAAAGTGCTAGCGAGGTGGTCCCTACCAGCGATGGAACAGCTAGCAATCGAGCTAGATCCACTGTTACAGGAACTGCGAGAGCAGCATTTATCTACCACTGACCGACGCACCCTTGGCTTTGTCACCACCCAGTTTCACTTCAGCAGTCAGTTAATTCTCAGGCGGCTGACACTTCCCGAACAGCTATTGCTCGGTCCTTACTTCAGGTTTATTGAAGAGCGAGTCTCTATTCCAATTCAGCAGATTTGTGAAGCCGCGATCAATCATGAACCTGACTCACCAGCCTTGGCTGTTGTTGAACAACTGCTGCCACAAAGTCAGGAGATTGCTCAAGCTGTCTACCGCCGAGCGTCTGAGCTATACCCCCATGAGCGTAGCCGGAGGGGAAGGCTGAGGGAGGCAGGAATCACAGCCTCTACCATCCGCGATCTACAGATGTTCCAGTGTTACCTTTGGATATGCGTGCTAGAGGAGAGGATGACAGCAGTGGAACAGGGACTGCTGCCCTTGTGTATCATGGTTTTCCCCAGCATAGAAGTGTCTTGGGAACTTGTGCAGCAAGTCCTACAGCTGTTAGTAGATGAAATCCTGGAGCGGGTTCCAGAGCAGAGATATCTCTTATTGCCTTATACGCAAAGAATGCAGCAGCTGTTCTCTGCCTTCTAATTGCAGTCAATGCGACATCTACTGATGGTGGTGAGTTGTAGCAGGTGCTCAAAACTTCCCATCGGGTTGTGTCTACCACACCATACACCGTTTTGAATTTTGGATTGGATCCTAGATAACCTAAAACACGGTGTTGCGGATCAGGAATTTCTGGGCGGCGTATATGCGGTTCCATCCTCCACACGAGCGGGAGCATCCACGTACCTCCCTCTTTCTGGAACGGCAATTTGGTCGAAGTCTCGCGCTAGAGTATGAAGTGCTGCACGCATGTCGGCCCCACGCATCGCTGGCCCGTGCCCAGTTACTACGAGTTCTGGCTCAAGCGCCGCCAACCGCTCAACAGACATGCGGGACTGCTGCCAATCCTGAGTGTAATACATCGGCGGACCCTGCATTTCTGGACTCTGGAGTGCCACTGCGTAGGCTGACTCCTGGTTCGTCGTAATAAACGCATCGCCTGCCACAATTGTGCGGTCCGACTCGCGCCAGAGTGAAATGTGTCCCGGTGTGTGTCCCGGCGTGTGCAGCCATTGCCAACCAGGCATTCCTGGCACGCTACCGTCGGACGGTAGCGTCTGAAGTCGCTGACTTACGTTTACTGGTCCGTGCGGGTAGAAGCGCGAGAGCATGGACATAAGACCGCCGCCGACTGTGGGATCGGGTGGCGGATATGAGGAGCGGCCATCAAGATAAGGTTGTTCAAGCTCGTGAGCATAAATCGTCACATCCCACCGCGAGGCCAGTTCTTCAAGTGCGCCCACATGGTCGAAGTGCCCATGCGTCATGATAATCGCCGCCGGACGCGAATCCGGTCCGAAGCGTTCTGCCGCCACTCCAGCGATGAGACCAGCTGTACCCATAACGCCTGCATCTATAAGTACCCATTGGCGATCGCCCGCGCCAGATGCACCAAAGAACGCAACATTAACGATTACAAGTCGCTTGTATGCTAAGTCCGACGTGACTTCTTGGGTACCGTCATGCTCGGCGTCGTGCTGTGGACTGTCAGCGCGACCCTCTGGATTGAGAGGGATCTGGTGTGTCAATGTTCCTCCTTTACTCTGTAATCACTGCTTCTGTCTCTTTGAGTAAATTTTGACGCGCCACCTCAGGGTACACGTCCATACAAGGGTGGAATTTCGCCTGTCAAAGGTAGACTATTGTAACTAGCTCGTGCAAAAGGCAAACGGTCTGCTATGCCTACGTTTTTATTAGAAGTCGGTACAGAAGAATTACCTGCAAGCTTTGTCGCTGACGCCCTAGAACAGTGGCGATCGCGCATTCCTGAGAGTCTAGCTGAGAACAGCCTGACGGCAGAGGCGGTTGAGGTTTATGGTACACCTAGACGGCTAGCGGTACTTATCAAAGGTCTACCCACTCAGCAACCAGATCGAGAAGAAGAAATTAAAGGTCCTGCGGCCCAGGCAGCGTTTAAAGAGGGAAAGCCAACAAAGGCAGCGGAGGGGTTTGCGCGATCGCGGGGTGTAACAGTAGACTCATTTGAAATCCGCTCCACTGACAAGGGAGAATTTGTTTTTGTCCGGCAAGCGATCTCCGGACGACCAACAGCGGAAATTCTAACCCAGCTAGCTCCCACATGGATTACGGAATTAGAGGGTAAGCGGCTGATGCGCTGGGGTAATGGCGATCTGAGGTTCTCCCGACCGATTCGCTGGCTAGTGGCATTGTTAGACCGCGATGTGTTGCCAATCCAGCTGGTCAACGCTGAGACAATTGAGAGCGATCGCATCTCTCATGGGCACCGGGTTCTGCATCCCGCACCAGTCACAATCCCCGCAGCTGCTGATTACGTTACTAAGCTACGCTCTGCCTTTGTAGAGGTTGATGCCTTAGAGCGTCAGGCCAAGATTCAAGAGCAAGTCCAGTCAACTGCTCAACAACTAGATGGTTACGCGACCCTGTACCCAGAGCTGCTAGCGGAAGTCACTAACTTAGTAGAATGGCCTTCAGCAGTTGTCGGTAATTTTGACCCAGAATTCTTGAACTTGCCGCCAGAAGTGATTACCACAGTGATGGTGACTCACCAAAGGTACTTCCCAGTTTTTAAAGGTGTAGGGGCAACCCGGCAGGTTGGCCCAAAAGATCTGATACCCCAGTTCATCACAATTTCTAACGGCGATCCAGCCAAATCAGAGATTATTGCAGCTGGGAATGAGCGAGTCATTCGCGCTCGGTTAGCAGATGGCCAGTTCTTCTATAAATCTGACCTCGCCAAGCCCCTCGCCAGCCATTTGCCTCAGTTGGAAAAAGTGACCTTCCAAGAAGATTTGGGGTCAGTACGTGCTAAGGTCGAACGCATCGGCAGAATCGCTGAGCAAGTTACTGCACAGCTACAGTTGGGTGAGGATGACCGTGCCAACATTCAACGAGCCGCTTTGCTGTGTAAAGCTGACCTCGTTACCCAGATGGTCTACGAATTCCCGGAACTGCAAGGAGTCATGGGGCACAAGTATGCCCTGGCAAGTGGGGAAGAGTCGGCAGTGGCAACAGCGATTGAGGAACACTACCTGCCCAGAGGCGCAGGCGATCACCTGCCTCAAACCCTGACAGGTCAGGTTGTAGGTTTAGCCGACCGGCTTGACACAGTGGTCAGCATCTTCGGTTTGGGAATGCTGCCAACGGGTTCTTCTGACCCCTTTGCTCTACGCCGTGCGGCTAACGCCATCATCATCATCACCTGGGATGCCGACCTAACGATCAATTTGGACGCCTTACTAGAGCAAATTGCCGCAGATTTTGCTACAGCACACCCTAAAACCCCAGCAAATGTAGAGAAGCATACAACGTCCCTACAGCAACAGCTACGGGAGTTCTTCCTACAGCGCATCCGTAGTCTGCTGCAGGAGGAACGGCTCATCGACTACGACCTGGTGAATGCGGTTCTAGGAAACGACCCAGAATATGCAGAACGAGCGCTGAAGGATCTATTAGATGTGCGCAATCGAGCCTTATTCTTACAAGAGATTCGAAATAACCATACGCTGGCCAGGATTTACGAAACTGTCAACCGCTCTACTCGTCTAGCAGCGCAAGGCGATTTAGATACAACCCAGTTAAATCCGGCGGCTGTAGTGCGTCCAGAACTGTTTCAAAAGTCTTCAGAGCAAGCTTTCTACGATGCTTTAGTCCAGCTTGTGCCCCAAACTCAAGCAGCGCAGACGGAGAGAAACTACCAGCAGCTGGTAGAGGCGATCAGTAGGATTAACCCTACAGTTAGCAACTTTTTTGATGGACCTGAGAGTGTACTGGTAATGGACCCTGACCCAGAAATTAAACGTAATCGATTAAACCTACTGGGTTTACTACGCAATCATGCTCGTGTTCTAGCGGACTTTGGGGCAATTGTGAAGGGGTAACTATTGAGAGTTCGGAGTTAGAGAAGGGTGCTGAGTACTGAGCGGCATTTTGGTAACATAATGTTTGCTTGATCGGGGATGCTATTTAATCTATGCCTACTGCTTATGTCGTCGGATTGGGAAAATCCGGTATCGCGGCTGCACAGCTCTTGAAAAGGAAAGGCTGGGAGGTAACAGTGAGCGATCGCCAAACCTCTGATTCCCTCCAACAACAGCAGCAACAGTTAGAGAGTCAGGGAATGAAAGTCCAGTTAGGTCACTCTCTGGAACTGGATGCCCAAAATCCGCCTCAATTACCTCAATTAATCGTTGTGAGTCCCGGTGTTCCTTGGGATGCCCCTCCGTTAGTAGCGGCACGCGAGCTAGGCATAGAAACTATTGGAGAGATGGAACTGGC
>CAXUIV010000118.1:0-10093 GCA_964250875.1 uncultured bacterium | reverse complement strand
AAGAAGAAGCTGTATGCTGAACTGAAAATACCTGAATACTGGGTGGTCAATGTCCGAGGCAGGCAAGTCATTGCATTTCGCCTACAGGAGAATGGCCAATATCAGCAGTGTAACCACTCTGCAGCACTGGCAGGGTTGCCGATCGATTTACTCGATCAGACTATGGAACGTCTAGGCAGGGAAACTAATATCAGTGCTGCCCTTTGGTTTGCTCGGGAGATTGCTAATTTAGATTGATCAATTTACCCCCAGGACATCCAAGTTCGAGGCGTCGTCCTCAATAAATTTCCAGCATTTACAGTCTCACAACTTCACAGACATAGTATTGAGACTTTTTAAACTATGCTAATGGAGATGCTGCCTCAAAGCTTGCAGTAAGTGGTAAGGGTAGACGTTCGAATATCGATTGGATCTAGACTAGCCATGAAAGATGGCATTGAAGCTAGAAGTCAGACGGGGCTGACACTTCAATACCTCCAGTTTAATTCTGGCTAGACAATTATTTACGTAGTTCAGCTTTTTCCTGTCTACTTACTTATTGGGACAGCTGAGATACCTGCCTAACCTGCTCCACTTCTAAATCGAGCAGTTCGGCAACTTCTTCTACGGTGAATCCACGATCTAGCATCCGAGGCACCAACTCTAACTTGCCTTCCAGTTTGCCTTCTCGACGACCTTGCTCTAGACCTTGCTCTAGACCTTGCTCTAGACCTTCTTCCTTTGCTTCCTGGTAAACTCTGGTTTGCTCTACACTCAATCCCAGCATCGCTTCTACCTCCTGTCGGCTCAAGTTAGCAAATTTGTAAACCGCGATCGTCGCGATTACTTCTATTATCTCTTCTGTGGAAAGATTGCCGATTTCTTCTTGCCGTGCGCGGACAATTAACTGCCTCGCCCGTTCCACCATCCGTTCTTCACTCTCGGTCATCAACTGCACCAGGTTGATTCCTAAAGGCTGCTCATCAGGTTCTAGCTGATCGAGGTAGAGACACTGCACCTGAGGACCGTTCAACAGGGAACGATGAATCGTTGAATTGCCTGGCTCTAAACCCTGCCTTGGGAAGAGCAGCACGCCATACCAGTCGTCATAGCTCTCTTGATTGCGATAGAGGTACAGAAACAGCTCAGAGAAAAATCGATGGTAAAGGGACTGGTCTTTTTGAAACTGAACTTCGGCAAAGAACACAATTTTGGGTGAGGCATCTTCCGGCGGCAAAAAGACTCCATCAATACGAAAGCTGGGTTCTTTTACTTCAATCGACTCAAATCTATAGCCGCGTGCTAGAGCGGGCGGTTGACCAATCAACTCAAAGAACAGATTGGGAAACCGCTTGAAGATTTTGTAGAAAATTGCATCTCGTTTCACAGAAAAAAGCTTAAATTGGGGAGATAAGTCTGCTTCTAAAAAAAAGTGCAGAAGCTGCGGCATGAGCGTACACAGTGTCTTTGTCAGAGCATCACTTCAAGCACAGCCAGTTCGACATCTTAAAACTTTCTAGGGAAGCGGCTCGATAGCAACAACAGAGCAGTAATGGATGCGATCGCCGTTAGCTTAGACCGCGACCGCACAGTACGGCTCATCCTCAAGATCCAGGCAGCATTAGATCAATTAGCTTTTCCAGTGATGGGTAAATCGGGACGGGTGGAAGCTCCCAGAGAACTAGTAACTTCAGGCACGCCGTACATCGTTGTCTACCGAGTTAAAGGGAAGACAGTAGAAATTCTGCGGGTGCTGCACTCGTCCAAAAGTTACCTTGACTAAGGCACAACGAACAACCTAATTAACTGCAAAGTCTCTGGTAACGGCCTAAGGCCGTGAGCGGAAAGTGCTGTTGGTAGAGGTGGTACTTTAGATAAAAGTGACCAGGAAAGCCGGTTCCAGTGAATTCTGCCTCATCCCAGGTACCGTCAGACCGCTGAGTCTCTAAAAGGTACTTGACTCCCCGCTCAATTGCTTCCATGGCAAACCCCGTCACCTGACCTGCTGCCATTAAACCAATTAAGGCCCAGGCAGTTTGAGATGCGGTACTTTTCCCCTGTCCTTTCAGTGCAGGCTCATTATAGCTGAGGCAAGTTTCACCCCAGCCACCGTCTGAGTTTTGGCATCCGAGTAACCAAGCTGCACCCCGTTCCATGCTCTTTTGGTGGAACTGAGGCCCAACAAGAGACAGGGCACCGAGGACGCCACTGGTGCCATAGATGTAATTCACTCCCCAACGACCAAACCAGCAGCCGACATCTTCTTGTTCTTGTCCCAGATACGTTAATGCCCGCTCCAGGACTTGAGAGTCGATAGGCAAATTACAGCAACCCACCATCTCCAGCACCCGCGCTGTCACGTCAGCCGTGTTGGGGTCAATCATCGCTTTGAGATCGCCGTAGGGAATTGAGTTCAGCCATTCGGCGTTGTTATTCAGGTCAAAGGCTGCCCACCCACCTGCTTGACACTGCATGGAGACAATCCAAGTAACGGCGCGGGCGATCGCTGCTTGCTTCAGCCTCTCGTTTGGGAGTTGCACTGCATGCAAAGCCATGACCACGACAGCAGAATCATCGACATCTGGATAAAAACGATTTTCAAACTCAAAAGCCCAAGCCCCCGGTTTGGTACGCTGATTCTTCACTGACCAGTCGCCGTAGTCCAGAATTTGCTTGCTCAGCAGCCATTCTCCACCTTTGACCAAGGCAGGATGATTGGGTGCTAGTCCAGAATCAACCAGCGATCGCATCACTAACGCCGTATCCCAAACGGGCGACACACAAGGCTGTACCCGGTAGGTATCTTCCGTTTCAATCGTAAATCGATCAACAGCCTGCAAGCCCCGATGCACAACGGGATCTGCCACATCATAATCTAGACATCGCAGAGCTAAAAGCGAGTTCAACATTGCGGGAATAATCCCCCCCCAATCTCCTGTAGCTTCTTGCCGTTCCAAGACCCAGCGCTCTGCTGCCTTGATCCCCGCCTCGCGGAACGGGATTATGTTTAAATTTTCAGCTAACTTGAACGCATCATCTAGAAAAACGAATAAATCAGACCAATCCGAGTGACGCGGCAGCTCATACCGGATATCTTCTTCTGCATAGAGTTCGCTCAATTTAATCGGTGTATTCAGCTTGAAAACCGGCTTGCGGTCAAAAACAATCAATAAAGGCACAGTACTTCCCCGCGCCCAGCTTGACAGTTCGTAGATATTGACCGGGAACTGCGGCGGCAAGAACATCACCCAAGGCGGAATCGACGGCAGACCGCGCCAGCTGTAACAGTCAATGAGTGCCAGGTGGAGCTTGGTAAAAATGCGCGTCTCGCTAATACCGCCTCGTTCTAAGATAAAAGTCCGTGCCCGCACCATTGCTGGGTCAGTTTCAGGTACACCCAGCAGCCTGAGCGCCATATACGCCTCAACCGAGGTGCTAAGCTCGCCGCCGTCACCGTAGAAAAGTTCCCAGCCGCCGTGAGTTCGCTGCTCTTGCCGCAGAAAAGCCTCAGCCTTATGCAAGGGTCTAGTCCCATCCGTTCCCCAAATTTTATGCAGTAGGACAACTTCTGCCGTCATCGTGACGTTAGATTCTAACTCTGCCCACCAGTAGCCCTCTGGGTATTGGGTAGAGAGGAGGTAGTTTTGACTGGCTGCGATCGCCGCATCAACTCTAGATGCCGTACTCCTGGCTTGAATTTGCATACTTACCGTTCATCCTCTGTCTGCGCAATGCAGCGTAAAGGAAAATTTTACTGCTTTTCTCCAGTATGTCTAGACTCACAAACCTGTTCAAAAGCTGCCACAACCAGGCTATGGTCACTCAATAACTCCCAGTTTGCGGACGAGAGAACAAAACTTAATTCCCCGTTTGAGTTCCGTCGCTCTTGAGATTTTCAGGTATCATGTTGAGCTGGTGCGTCCCATTATGCTGACTGACGAGACAAAATTCATAACTGTATGATTGATGGAATTGGATTGGGATTGACAGGCATTGCCTTAGCGATTTGGGTAGGATTACTGTGTTTTCGGGGTCAGTTTTGGCGAGCAGACCAGTATCTGGACGCACAGGTGCATGCTCTGGAAGTGTGGCCTTCAGTTTGTGCGGTGATCCCCGCCCGGAATGAAGCAGAATTATTACCAGTAACGCTGCGATCACTTCTCATCCAAGATTACCCCAGCATCACAATCATCTTAGTTGACGACCATAGTACTGATGGCACAGCCAGCGTGGCTCAAAGTGTTGCCGCAGTTTTGGATAAATCTTCCCAACTGCATGTCCTTTCTGCCGAACCCTTACCTCCGGGCTGGACTGGTAAGCTTTGGGCTATGGAGCAAGGCATTCGGCAGGCACAAACGTTGACACCTCCACCTGATTATTTTCTCCTTACTGATGCTGATATTGAACACGACAAGACAAATCTCCGTCAGTTAGTTGCCAAGGCTAAGCAAGAAAATTTGGATTTGGTGTCTTTGATGGTTTTGTTGCGGTGTGAAAGCTTTTGGGAACAATTCCTGATCCCGGCCTTTGTCTTTTTCTTTCAAAAACTTTATCCCTTTCGCTGGGTGAACAACCCAAATAATTCGACAGCCGCAGCAGCAGGGGGATGTATCTTGATTGCCCGTGAGGCTTTAACTGAAATCGGCGGTATCCGGGCGGTTCGTCAAGCGTTAATCGATGATTGCGCCCTTGCTGAAGCGGTAAAACGTAGAGTTGCATGCAACTCTACACAGCCTGATGCTAAAGGGCGAATCTGGCTGGGACTGAGCAGTTTGACTCGCAGCCTACGACCTTATCCCTCCCTATCTACAATCTGGGAGATGGTCGCTCGCACTGCCTTTACCCAATTAAATTATTCCCCCTGGATGTTATTGGGGACATTAGTCGGAATGACCCTCATTTATGTTGTTTCCCCAGTAGGTGCAATCTTTGGGGCGGTAACGGGAAATTGGCCCATGGCGATCGCTGGTCTATCTGGATGGTTATTAATGGCCTACGCCTACCTACCTACACTCAGGTTATATAGGCGTTCTCCACTGCTAGCTTTTTGTCTGCCAGCGATCGCCCTACTCTACACCCTGATGACGCTAGATTCAGCTCTGCGGCACTGGCGCGGCCAAGGAGGTGCTTGGAAAGGAAGAGTTTATTCGGAGGTCAAGCCCCTTCCCTAACTCTAAATAGATAAGTTGTGACTTTCTGCAACACCTGTAGTCCCTGCAATGCACCTTTAATGAGACGAGTTGCCGCAATCGGTTGCCGCAGCATGCCGATGGCCAAGGGTAAGGATTGCAGCACACCATCAGGACTGAGAGCCGAATTAAGATTTGGTAGGTCGTGCTTAGAGTCATCGCTCACAACTCGGAGCATTGCTACTGCGATCCCCGCTTGACCTAACACGTCTAAAGCCGCAAATCCCTCCATGTCTACAGCCTCAGCACCGTATTTTTGACCTAGGTGATTTTTCTCCTGGGCAGACCAAATTAGGCGATCGCTCGTCAACACCTGCACGAGATTGGCTTTCCCACGCAAGTCCTGGGAAAGCTGGGTCGTTAACTCTGGGTCGCTGTCTGTTTGCAGCATACTAGCATCTGACAGATAAACACAGTTTTGACAGAGGACGATATTTCCGACGGAGTAGCGGGGGGTCAAACTACCACACAGTCCCATGAGCAACACCCGTGGCTGTGAAAGATGCGATTCTGCCTGCTGCCATTTTTTGAGGTATCTGGTGAGGGACTGGGGACCAACTGGAATGGGGAAAACGAGTGGTGTTGGTAGGGCAGAAGCGGACGCCTGTGCCACCTTCAAGCCTCGACAAACAGCTTTGTATTCTGCTCCCTGAGGCACAAGAATGACATTGATAGGTATGGCCAAGTTATTGAATAAATATTGAGAAACTCGTAATTCGTAACTACCAATCGGTTACGAATTACAAACTACAAACTACAAATCACAAATCACGAACTACGAATTAGCTTGACTGCTAACGCTGGACGCCTGATGCTCGACGTCTGACTGGTGACTTTGTCCAGGCAACAATCTGATGGTGCGCAGTGCGGCTATGGCTAGTCCCGGCAGCAGCCGTGGCTGAAGCAGTCTAGAATCGAAGGCACTCATCCGTCGCTGGTTTTCCTTGATGCAGGTTGAGAGGAACATTTCTGGTGTCAATTCATCAATAAAGGTGCTAGCTCCAGTGGCTGTGAAGCCGTCGCCTTCGCTATCGGAATCGCTAACAATACCAACTAGCTTGCGAATTGCCTTGCCGTAGTGCCACAGCGAATCGGTTGTTCGCAGGATAGCGCCTCTACCCTGACTAATTTGCAGGTAGGCTACCCAATTCACAAAGAACATAATGTGGCGTGCCTCCTCTTGCAAGACTGCATCGAAGATCTCAAACAACGGCTCAGGAAACAAGCCCTGCGGACGGACAAGTCCAAAGAGACCAAAGGCGAGGAAGGAATCGATACATTCCCCGTAACCAAAGCCGATAAAAGCTTGCTCTATATTACTCGGCAGTTCAACAGGGGGGCGCTCCGGCATTGAAATGTCATAGCGCTCGATTACGGTTCGAATCAATCGGGAATGGCGCTCTTCCTCCATACCTTGAAGGGCGATCGCTTCTCGTAAAACAGAGTCGCCTACTGTATCGGCAAAAGCACTGACCATAACTCCGGCTTCCCGTTCGGTGTCGAGCGCCTGTTGCCAAAAAGGAATTCCCTGTATGCGTTCAAGGGCGACACTGTCAAGCTGGGGCCACGGCAAATTTTCGGGTTCATACTCCCGGTGGCTGGTCATAAAGCTCTGACAAAACAACTCTTTGTGGGTTTCGGAACCGATTTTCATTTCCATCCTTCAGCGTTATACAGGTGATCGGGAGGCGTAAGGTACACCAACAGCGGCGCGTTTCTAAGCAATTCAACCCTGGAACTGCTAGCAAGCGTAATCTGTCATCATGATTAAATCATCTATCAAACGATTACGTACAAGGACTACCATGTCGATGCGGGCCTTTGTCACGGGCGGCACAGGCTTTATCGGTGCCAACTTAGTACGGTTACTCTTACAACAAGGCTATGCGGTGCGAGTGCTGGCGCGTCCTACTAGCCGTTTGGACAATCTAGAGGGTCTAGAGGTGGAAATTGTTCCAGGCGATTGTGGATCACCGGAGCTATGGCAACAAATGGTCGGGTGCCAGGTCCTGTTTCATGTGGCTGCTCACTACAGCCTCTGGCAAGCAGACAGCGAGGCGCTCTACCGCCACAATGTGCAGGGAACACGCAACGTGCTGGCAGCCGCAAGACAAGCAGGTATTGAGCGCACCGTGTATACTAGCTCGGTGGCAGCAATCGGCGTCGGTACCTCAGGTAAGAGTGTGGATGAAACCCATCAGAGTTCGTTGGAGGAACTGGTCGGTCACTATAAGAAGTCTAAATTTCTGGCTGAGCAGGAAGCCATGAAAGCAGCCCAGGCTGGCCAGGATGTGGTGGTTGTCAATCCCAGTACTCCAATTGGGGCTTGGGACATCAAGCCGACTCCGACTGGCGGTGATATAGTTTTGCGGTTTCTGCGGCGACAAATGCCGGTCTACCTGAATACGGGCTTGAACTTTGTCGATGTCCAAGACGTAGCGCGGGGACACCTGCTAGCTTTAGAACGGGGAAAGTCGGGCGATCGCTACATCCTAGGTCATCAAAATCTGACACTAAAAGCACTGCTTGACCGACTTGCGCAGGTCACGGGATTGAGTGCGCCTCAAATTAGTGTGCCTGCTTGGTTGCCTTTAAGCGTAGCCTGGATTGATGAGCGGCTGCTTGCGCCTTTGGGTAAACCACCCTCCGTCCCCTTGGACGGTGTTCGCATGGCAACTAAACCAATGTACTACGACGCCTCAAAAGCAGTAAGAGAACTGGGCTTACCCCAAACTCCAATTACGACAGCGCTCAAGGATGCCGTAGACTGGTTTGTAGCTCGAAATTATGTCGATAAGTAAAAAGTGTAAACGATGAAGGGTAACGTATGGTAAGCAAATTTAGCCTTCATCTTTTGGACTGATTGAGGAATTTTAATCTTTGAGGTGAGAGGACGATGGCAATTCATCTACAACAAGCTCTAGAAGTGGGCAAGTATCTGGTTTCTCAACGTTTGAGAGGCCGGAAGCGGTTCCCTTTGGTTTTAATGTTGGAACCTTTGTTTCGGTGTAATCTAGCCTGTTCAGGATGTGGTAAGATCCAGCATCCAACAGAAATTTTGAAGCAGAACCTCAGCCCGGAACAGTGCTTTGCCGCAGTAGAAGAGTGCGGTGCCCCAATTGTGTCTATCCCAGGAGGAGAACCTTTACTGCATCCTCAGATGGCCGAGATTGTTAAGGGACTAGTAGAGCGCAAAAAATTTATCTACCTTTGTACCAACGGCTTGCTGTTGGAAAAGAGCCTGCATAAATTTCAGCCCTCTCCTTACCTCACCTTCAGCGTGCATCTGGATGGTTTACAAGAGCATCACGACAAATGCGTTGACCGCAAAGGTGTCTTCGACATTGCTGTTCGGGCTATTCGCGCTGCCAAGGCCAAAGGATTCCGCGTCACCACCAACACCACCATATTTGAAGGTGCCAATCCTAAAGAGATGCAGGAGTTTTTTGATTTCCTAGAAACGTTGAAGCTCGACGGTGCGATGGTCTCTCCGGGCTATAGCTACGAGTGGGCACCGGATCAGGACCATTTTCTGCGACGCGAACAGACAAAGCAACTGTTCCGGGAGATTCTAGCTCCCCATAAAGCAGGTCAAAAACACTGGAATTTTAATCACAATCCACTGTTTCTGGATTTTCTCACGGGCGAGCGGGAGTATGAATGCACTCCTTGGGGTAGCCCCAGCTACAGCGTTCTTGGTTGGCAGAAGCCTTGCTACCTCGTGAATGAGGGTCACTATGCTACTTTTAAGGAACTCTTAGAGGAAACTGACTGGAGCAAATACGGTCGTGCCAGTGGCAATCCCAAGTGTGCTGACTGTATGGTGCATTGTGGTTATGAACCTACAGCAGCAATGGATGCCATGCAGCCGCAAAATCTCGCTCGTTCTGTTGGCGCTTTATTTGGCAGCTAGGAGTTGGAAAGCAATAGTTTTGAGTTTTGATTTAAGAACAGGAGTGGAAAGCAATAGTTTTGAATTTTGAGTTTTGAGTTGAGAACAGGGGTTTTGAATTAAAAAACTCTTAACTTCTTTAACTCAAAACTATTTTCAAAATTCTTTACTTAAAACTCAAAACTCATCATTCAAAACTATTCTTGATTCCCATCTCATGCAGCTGCCAAATGCGTAATTCCTAAATCTTTATATAGGCCGTGCCAAACCTTTGGTTCGAAGAGTACAACCTTTTGGCGTTCTGGGAACTGTCCCCCAGACATCCATACAGCGACTTGACCAACGATTTCACTAAATATAATCTGCTGAAACAGAGAATTTTGAGTAAAAGACATCAAGTGAGCAGCGGTAGCGCATTCTCCCTGCCAGTCAAAGTCCACATTGAGTTTAAGGTGATGCACTTCGTGAATGCATCGGTAGAGCATGTTGATCTCTGGAGCTAGCAAATCTGATTCGTTGAATTGGGTCGTAATCATCAACCGCCCTTGGTTGAAATCAGTGTAAACGTCTTCTAAACAAAGGTTTGGGCCTCTAAAGTAGGGTTGGAAGTCAACATATCGAAAGTCTACTCCTTGAAGTTCTACCTGCGATAGATCAATGATGAACTGGCGAAAAGCCGCTCTCATGTCAGCAGGCACCTCGTAAGCTGGAGTATCTATGTAATACCGACCCATCTGTTGAATGTTCATCAATTTTCTCTGCTTAATGCACCTGGATACAGAGAAGTTGTCAACAAGACCACACCAAAGAGCTGTGCCCAAGTTTAATAGTTGCAGATCTCACGGCGGAGCTTGTGACATCCTCATACATTCCCAATTACTAAAGAACAAGGTTGAGATGTATGTTGTCATCTATAGAGGTCAAAAGCTTCTAGGAAAGAACGTAAGTTTCTATGTAAAAATGTAATGGTCCTAAAAAGGCTTTGGTAAATTTACTGTTACTAAATTCAAAGATCTATACTAAAGATTAGAAG
>CAXUIV010000117.1:0-10125 GCA_964250875.1 uncultured bacterium | reverse complement strand
AAGCTTGGCGGCACACTCAAGGAGCAATCAGTATCCACCTACCAGAGGCAATGATTAAAGTTCATGATGACGAGATCACAATTGAACTTTTAGAGGACTCATCATCACGGCAACTGGTAGCGGAAATGATGATTTTAGCTGGTGAAGTTGCCGCTCAATACGGTCAAACCCACAACCTTGCCATGCCGTTTCGGACTCAGCCTCAGCCTGAACTGCCTTCAGAGGAGGAGTTACTCCAGCTGCCAGCGGGTCCCGTGCGAGACTGTGCAATGCGTCGGTGTATGGCTCGGAGCGAAATGAGCATTACGGCAGCCCGTCACTCTGGTTTAGGTTTAAACACATACACCCAAGCAACTTCTCCTATCCGGCGCTACACCGATCTGCTTACCCACTTTCAACTGAAGGCGCATCTACGCGGTGAAGCTCCCCCTTTCTCAGCTGAGCAACTTAAAGAAGTCATGCTGAGTGTCACCACAGCGACCCAAGAGGTCACACTAGTGGAACGGCAAACCAACCGCTATTGGGGTTTAGAATACCTGCGTCGTCAGGGTGAACGGGTGTGGGAGACTTTGCTGCTGATGTGGCTGCGAGAAGACAGCCGCTTAGGACTGATCCTGCTTGAGGATTTGGGTTTACAGTTGCCGATGTCCTTTAAGCGTTCCGCAGCTTTAGGCGAACAGTTGTTAGTCAAGGTAAGTCACGTCGATCCCCGTCAGGACATCATTCAGTTTCAGGAATTAACTTACTCCCAAGTTCAGCCAACGGCGAATTAGGAAGGGGAAGGGGGAAAGGGGAAAGGCGAAGGACGAAGGACGAAGGACGAAAGGGAAGGGGGAAGAGGTGTAAGTGCTACACGGGTACAACAAGAGTGGAGTTATCTGTAGAAAATCAGAAAAACTTGGACCGAGATTGCTGGGAATAAGGTGATAGACGTCCTTTCGCAAGAAGAATGAATTTATTCAGGAAGTTCCCCCTTCGCCCTTCGCCTTTCCCCCTTCGCCTGTGGGCCGCCATAATTTCACGGTTTTATCTTTGCTGCCACTTGCAATAAAGCTGCCATCCGACGCCATCGCCACACAGTTGACGGAATCTGTGTGATCGGCCAGCAGTGCGATTTCGCTACTCGTGTTTGTCTGCCACAACTTGACCGTCTTGTCCCAACTGCCGCTGAGCAGTGATCCATCGGGTGAAAACGTCAGGGCAGAGACTGCCCAAGAATGTCCGGGTAGAATGCGAACGCACTTCCAGGATGCGACATCCCATAGGCGAATTGTGCGATCTTCGCCGCCCGTGGCTAGGAGTTGACCATCAGGACTAAAGGCGATCGCACGAACCGCCGACGTGTGTCCGATGAGGGTTTGTATCAGCTCAAAGCTTGAGTCCCAGATTTTTATAGTTGCATCAGAGCTGCCACTAGCTAAGATCGGCGCAACCGGACTGAAGGCAACAGCGTTGACAGCGAGGGTATGTCCTACCAGCGTCCCGATTTGCTTACCGTCGGGATGCCATAATTTTACCGTTTTGTCCGAGCTGCCGCTCGCAAGAACCTGTCCACTGGAACTGAACGCCAAAGCATTGACACTATGCTGATGACTCAAAATCCGAATTTCTTGCAGTTGCTGGTCCCAGAGCTTGATTGTGCGATCACAGCTGCCACTAGCTAGGATCTGCGTCTGGGGATGGAAAGCAACAGCTTTGACAAATTTGGTGTGCCCCCGTAATGCTAATTCTTCCCCGGTTTGCAGATCCCGAATCCGTATGGTTTTATCATCACTGGCACTGGCAAGCAACTTGTTATCAGGTGCGATCGCTACCGCATTGACGCTAGCGAATAGTCCACTATGACTATTAAGGGTAACGTCGCATTTCCAGGCTGGGGCAGCAGGTATGGATCGGATCTTCCCTCTCGGTTGAATAAACGCGATCGCCGCTTCAGCTGAGGTAAATCGTTGCTTCAGGGCAGGTTCTACCAAGCGACCTAAAACTTGAACCAGTTGGCTGCTGCGCTCTGCGTTAGAGTTGACCGCTTCTGGAAGCCAGAAATCTTGCCATACCCAAGTGTCATTGGCAGAATCAAACAGGTCAAAAGGACGAACTCCGGTTAGGAGGTGAATGCAAGTCACACCTAAACTGTAAAGATCGCTAGCGAAAACTGCTCTACCTTTCACTTGTTCAGGGGCCGCATATTCGGGACTACCGATCGTCGTTCCCAACTGCGTCAACGTCGTCGGAGTCATCAGTTTTGCCGCACCGAAGTCAACCAGGACTAAATCGTTGAAATCCTTGTTTGGGCAATGGAGTTAGGCGAAAGCGACAAACGATATTCTCTGGCTTAATATCGCGATGAATAACTCCTCGTTCATGAATGAATTGCAGCACAGGCAACAGGCACTCTAGAATTTGCCAAACCGCATCCGTACTGAATCGGCCACTGGTGGCAAGGATCGTTGCTAGGTTCTCCCCGGCAATATATTCTTGCACTAGGTAAAAGTGGCCCTCCTCAAAGCTGTCTAACAGTGTCGGAATTTGCGAGTGACTCCCTAACTCACCTAATCGCTGTTCTAGGTAGAATGCTTCAGCCCGATCAGAATGTAAGTTGACATGGTTCCAGAATTGCTTGATCACGCAGGGAGAGGGAGGCGTTTGAGCAGAATCAATCGCGAGGAAAGTTCTGCCAAATCCTCCCTGTCTAAGCAGTTGAATGGCTTGATAGCGTCCCTGTAACTGCAAACCATCGCCACAACTACGGCAGGATGTATCTGAACTAGCATTTTCGGGCGCTAGACAACCGGGATTAAAACAGTAAGCAGCCACTCATCCCTCACTCCTCACTCTTCACTTCTCCATTCATCAGCGCAGGCTGGCCATTATGACCGTCATTCTCCTGTCCCTTAGACTGATTCCACAGCATCATGCCCATCAAGCCATCAATTAAACCTCCACCATTACCACTGCCGCTAACTGCAACATCAGGAACAACTCGCACCTGGCGATCGCCAATAACTTGCATAAGCTGCAACGCCGTGTAAGCTTGAGCGCCAAGGGAATTCACGCCTGCTTGATAGGCATCAGCTTTGGCTTGGCCCGTGACTCGAATCGATTCTGCTTCCCCATTAGCCTGTTTCACCGTCGCCGTAGCTTGCAGTTCGGCAATTTTGACTCCTTGTTCTGCCGTGACCATTTCCTCTTGAATGTTCGCTAGTGCTGTCTCTCGTACCAGTTCTTGCCGTTGGGACTGTGCCGTGCGCTGGATCTCGTAGGTTTTCTCCTGTTCTTGGGCAATTTTGCGATCGGTCAACGTCTGCATGAGTTCTGGCGGCGGCGTAATCAAACCGATTAACGTATCCACTGCCTGTACATCGTAAGCGCGGAGTGCCTGTCGAACGTGTTCGGCAGCTTCTGCCTGTCGTTCACTCCGGGCGATCAGGAAATCTAGAACCGTGTATTCCTGAGCCGAGTTGCGGAAATAGTTACCTACAATTGGCCGCAGCACTTGGTCTACCAGATTTTGCATTGAACCTAGACGAGAGATTACCTTTGGCGCATCAAGGGCACCCACATGAATGATCTGAAAGATTTCTAGCTCAAACGTGAATCCATCAAAGGAAAGCAATTTCAGCGCATTGAGCTTGGAGTCGTAACCGTGTTCTCCACTAAAGCGCGAAGTAAAATTCAATACAATATTTGTTGTGGGAACAGGTTCCACTTTCATGATGTAGGTGTTGAGCGGGTGTTTGCCGGGATACAGAGGTTCAACCCAAACTCCTTTATCACCTTTATGCACCAAATTGCCGTGAGTAAATGATTCTCCACTAATATCTTTATGGGATTCTCCTACAAAAGAAATCACGACGCCTACATAACCAATCGGCACCTCAGTCATTCGCACTTGTTCAACGTTTGCCAGCCAAGGATTGAGGTTCCACGAACCGGAAAGCACAACCTGTTCCTGCAAGCCTCTACATCCACCTCCCTCGATAAAAGCCTGGGCTTTTTGGAAGCTGTCGTGATTAGGAATAACAGGTCCGGCGATCTCACCCTCTTCAATCGGTTTACCGTCTAGTGTGGTGACAATCCCTACTTTGTCTGCCTCAATCGCGTGGACCTTTAGTTGCGCTGAAGTGATCTCGTGTTTGGCAGCATTGGCAGAAGTGATAACTTCGAACAGTGCTGTATTAATGCGGTAGGTGCCGCCTGTGAGAATGCCTAACTGCCGTCCCTTTTCTCCGCCGTTGAGCAGAAATTGTCGAGCATTTTGGTAATCCTCGCAAGCGACGACCTTGCCTAAAATCCGGTCCGATGGCATAGCTCTGCCGTCACTCGCTACAACTAACCCAATTTCACCTTGAGGAATAATTTTAACTGATTCTTTACGCACGCTGTACTGCCAAGGAAAGTACCCAAAGTGCCAGCCAGGAGGCAGCGTATCCGCCTGTAAACCGGCCTCGCCATTCAGCGCAATCAGTCTTTCGGGCGGCAAACTCGCCTTGGAAAATTTCTTGGTGACAATCCCAACTTCCCGATCGCCAATGACGATCAGCCCCATAATCCAGCCAAGGCGCGGAATGAAGATGAGTATCAGCACAACGGTACCTACCGGATAAAGCCAAATTGGCGAACTGAAAACTCCCATTTGCACGAGTTGAACTTCTGGCGCTCGCTGTGGTGGAGGGCTTGTTTGGGCAGTTACTGAGGCGGTTCCAGTTGTCGCTGCTCCTACCAATAAAGAGGCAGCAAACGGCAAAAACTTACTACAGAAATTTGAAGCCGCAAATTTTCTAAGAAACGTTGTAATTTTAGCCATTTGTAATTAACCTCTCGCCAAGGCTGTATTTGTATGGCTATCAGGCTGACTCCAGGAAATTACTGAATTGTTTACAAAACTTGACTTTAGGGGTTGCTAAGCTATTCCAGATTGAGAGGATCGCAAGACCTCTCGCCCCAACCATCAGTTGTCCCTGGTTGGTTGTCGGTGGTTGAAAGTCTGACCGGATGTCGGTCTCCTGTACTGACGGCTAGCGATCCGCTTTATTGGCAGGTTAACGCTTGTGGGTTGGCGATCGCCTTGGCGGCAGAAGCTGTCAGCACAACTTGTCCATTGGCATTGACGGCAAACTCTGTTGCCTCGACAATTGGGTCTCCCAACTTCCAAGGAGAGAATGAGACTGGAGCCGATTCCCGACTCCTAGCTGCCGACTGCCGACTGCCAACTGCTCGCACCTGTGCCAAGTCGTAGGGCACCACCAAGGCTTCATCAGGCGTTTCCGGCAAACCACCATTGCCTGTCACCACAAACTTTCCCTGTCTAGCATTGTTGCGAGTTAGGCAACTGTCGAGCGCTAGCTGCTCCCCGCTGACGAAGTTACTGGGGGCGATCGCGAGCGCATTCTGCTGGTTGAGGTTGACCACAGATACATTGACGGCACCACTCACACCGAGTTGAGAGGAGGCAGTGATATGACTGTCAGGAGAAAGAAAGATTCCTTGAGTGACAATTTGGATATTGCCGCCACTGCCTTTGAAGGCATTGGCCGTGATGTTGCTGTTTTCTAAGGCGACTAAAGTTTCGGTATCAATCTTAATATTGCCGCCATTACCCACGCCCGCTGCGGTCGCCGTGATGTTACTGCCATGACGCAACTGTAAGTCCTGCGTCTGTAAAGCAATATTGCCGCCTTGACCGGAGGCGGCGGCAGCGGTAATGCCACTGTGGTTGTCTAAAGTAATCGAGGGGGCATTAACCCACACCGTTCCTCCATTGCCTGTCCCATCATTCTGGACGTTGACGAGACCACCATTAGTTACACTTAATTCTTCTGTATTAATAGCTATATCTCCAGAGGTGCCACTCGCTACTGGAGGCAATCTATAAAGCTGACGGAAGGCTGGGTCCAAAATGCTAGCAGCCGAACTCAGTAGGCTAGGATTACCACCTAGCGCCATACCGTTCACCTCGACAGAATCGGAGGCATTGATAGTCACACTTCCAGCATTTCCGCTGGCACCAGTAGAAGCATCAACCCTGCCGCCATCCCGAACCACCAGCTTAGAAGTATTGATTATTACGGTACCAGCATTCCCAGCACTGAAACTTGCAGAACTAACAGCGCTTGACGACAAAAAGCTAGGCTCGACTCCGCTGACTTCTACAGAATCGGCGGCGTTTACCTTCACATTCCCTCCAGGCCCAGTTCCTAAGGTTGCACCCGCGATGTACGCTCCATCAAGAATAGTTAATTGTTTGGTTGAAACTGTGAGATCTCCTCCCCGTCCAGAACCGAAAGCTGCGGCAACGATCGTGCTGCGATTAGCGGCACTACTGGGAAGAAATCCACTCAACTGCGCAGATTCGAAGGCATCGACTGTTATATTGCCACCTAAACCAGCACCGAATGTTCTAGTATCTATTACAGCCCCATCATCTAGGGACAACCGAGGCGTCGAAATTGTAATATTTCCTCCCTTGCCAACTCCTACAGTTTCGTTGTCCAAACCGCTAAGAGAATTTGCCTGCAACAACTCTGAAGCATTTGCACGAATGTTTCCTGCTGGCTGCAACCCCTGATTTTGAATCAAAGCAACTGAATAATCGGTTAGCGCGATCCGCTTGCCCACAAGCTGAATATCACCCCCTCCCGCTCCACTGGCGTCTACTAATGCCTGCTGCGAGAGCTGAATATCTCGAAAGGTTTGCACTCCGCTGTAGCCTAGAGTCCAGCCCTGACCAGTCGGACTGAGGGTGACTACGCCATCAGCTCCACCGCCTAACTCAATTCTTCCTTGCGGTGCCGTTAAAATGCCCCCTTCCAAGACAACATCTCCCCCAACCAGAGCCAAGGTCTTCCCCGGTTGTACTCGCAAACCAGTTGAGCTAGCACCCGCTCCTATATATGGTGAAAATAGACCTACTGTTAAATTATGGCCTGTGCCTTGCAGTTGAATTGCCCCCGGATTGCTGCCCAAGCCTAAGCCTACAGGCACACTCACTGTTAGCAGCGGCGCAGCTTGAGGATTGCTGGCACTAAACTGAGTGCCATCAGCAAAGTTGATACTGTTGGCAGTCGTGGCTAGAAATGAACCGTTGAGGTCCAGCCTAGCACTGGGACCAAAGATGATGCCAGTGGGGTTGAGCAAGAACAGATTGGCATTACCCAAGACTCCCAAGATGCCGTTGATGTTTGAAGAACTGAAGCCTGTCACTCTGGTAAAGATGTTGGTAATTCCTGCTGGATTGGTAAAGTAGGCACCCCGTCCTGCCGCAATGTTGAAGTCAGAGAAGCTGTGGAACAGATTGGCACCCCGAACTGTGCCGCCGTCAACGCGATCGCTCGGCACGCCATTGATCGTGACGTTGGGCGTCACTCTAGTCCCCACACTGCTATCTGGCACGATCTGCGCACTTGCTGGCGTATTGAAAACGAAGCTCACTAACCCTAGAAGGTAAAATTGCCAGCAGATCTTCATAATATTGAGTCCGTAATCCAAAATCCAAAATCTAAAATCCAAGATAGTATTACTGCCAGTTCCCAACCAGAACAAAGGGCGACCAAATAGCTGGGTGACCATTGGCATCAGCAATGACCTTTAGCTGTGCTTGCCGCAGAGCTTCAGCCTTCGTCAGGCCAGCCTGCCGCTGGGTATAAAAATTTTCAATCAGCGGAACTGTATCGGCATCATTCACAAACCACAGACTCGCCAGAGTACTTTGTACCCCAGCCCGTAGTGCCATTCCAGCAATACCTAACGTAGAGCGGTTATCTCCGGCGGCAGTCTGGCAGGCACTTAGCGTTAGTAGCTCGATGGGTTGCTTACTCTGACGTAACACAGCTTCTAGTTCATTGAGCGAAACTCGACGATCAAACACTTGCAGGAATGTACTGACTGGATCGGTGCCAAATTTGCCATGCGTTGCCAGGTGAACAATTGAGTAGCCAACCGTATGAATTTGCTTTTGCAAGTTTGCAAACGTAAAGTCACTGTCTAAAAAGCGCTCTCCTCCTACAATTTTCTGGACACCTTGGGCTTCTGCTTTCACATTGGGCAGAGGAGCAAAGGGCGGAATTTCAACGCTCAAGCCAAAAATTAGAGCTTTAGGGTTTTGTTGAACTGGCTTCTTATTAGCAGTTAGGTTGAGACCTAGTGTCGAGGCAATGGCATACTTTTCCACCAGAAACTGCTTGCCATCATGCAGAGCTGCCATTGGCACATTTCTCAACACACCGTCGTTAATGAAGACCAGCGTACTAGGCTTCGCTCTGATTAGATCTGCTGCCATTGGTCGAATCAGCAGGTCATAAACCTTCTGGGCTTCAACGAGATACTCGTCTGTGGAGATATCCTCCAGGGTGAACCGGAGGCGATCAACGACTTTTTCTATCTCCTGAGCCGACAGCGCCACTGGATAGCTATTGAGCGATCCATCCGGTAGGCGCAAGCTCATATAGGTGCGATCGCTCAGAACGATTGAATTGATCGCGGCTGTGTTGGTGTTTGCCAGTTCAGCGATGGGGTCAATTGTACTGCGTGCTACCTGTACGCACTCATCGCCGAAGAAGTTTTGCAGTTCGCTCAACTGCAACAGTTCTGAAACCTGAAGCGCCTGTTCGATTTTGGGTTTTGGGCTTTGGAGCCAGTCGCGTGCGGGGGTTCCCCCCGTTGAGCGAACTGGCGTGATTTTGGATTGACTTTCATCTAGAAGTAGTGCCATCAATTCTCGGTAGACAGGTTCTACAGAGTCGCGCAGATCGAACTGCAAATCTTTGTTGGCTGTGGCAAGATCGCTGCGGATGCTCTGGAGTGTGGCGATCGCCTGCCTGTACGATGAAACCGCTGACTCGGTTTGCCCAATGGCTTTATAAATTCGGCCTGCCTGTGACTGCCAGCGATAGAGGCTGTCTGCCGCATTGACTTGCTGGGCAGCAAATTGAGCCTGCTGCGTTAGCTCCATTGCTCTCCTTAGCTCTCCCGCCTGCTCGTAAAACCGTCCTAAAACTCCCAGCGCAAAAGACTCAGCTCGGCGATCGCCAATGTTTTGGGTTACGGAGATGGCAGCGGTGAGTGCGGAGTTCGGAGTGCGGAGTTCGGAGTTCGGAGTTCGGAGTTCGTAACTGAGGGCTAGGTTAATGAGGGCGTAGGCTTTGGCACGAGAGTTGGGTGCTTTTTCAAGAATTGCCATTGCTTGGGAGCGGTAATTATCGATTGCATCCTGTTGAGGCGAGGGTAACCGCTGCAAGAAGTGAGCCAGGTTCAATAATGCTTTGGCTTGCAGTATCCCGCCTAGTGTTCTACTTTCCCGCGTGCTTTGTTCGTAGGCTGCTTGGGCTGCTGTAGCATCTTGCTGTGCCAAATGCCATAGGCGATCTTCTTCCCTGTCATCCCCTTCTGCCCTAGCTGAATTCGCTTGAGAAGAATAACGTTTATAGCGATGGTTTAAGACATTACCCAGATTATTGGAGGAAGTGGCTGTCAAGCTAGGTTCCTTCAGGCTTGCAGACAGCTTCAAACTTGTCTCGTAAGCTGCGATCGCCTGCTCCAAGTCCCCAGATGCCGCGTAAGCATTGCCTAATGCCCCTTGAACTGCTGCTTCAGTACTTTGATCTTGATCGCTCCGAGCCAGTTCCACTGCCTTCTGTAACGGTGGAACTGCAACTCGAAACTGTCCTAAAGCGCTGTAAGCCTGTGACTCCTCGGTCAGCACCTGTGCCTGCAAGCGACGCGGTTCTTCACCTGCCATCGATTGATAAATTTTAGCGCCTTGCTCCCACTGGGCGATCGCCTGTCCTAAATCACCAATCTGACGATAGGCGGCTCCTAAATCGGTGTGGAGGGCTGCTATATCTTTTTTATCTAACGTTTGCGTCAGTGCTTCAGTCCAAAGCGCGATCGCCTCCCGGTACTGTCCAGCACTGTAACGGGCGATCGCCTGTTCTCCCGTTTCCTCACTTCCTTCTTTATAAAACTGAGATGATTGGACATGGTGCTGCTCCATAGCGATCGCTTGTTGAGTGATTGAGATGTGCAACCCCAAACAGACTAGAAAGCCAACAGAAAATGAGAGCCAAACACACCACAGCTTTCTCTGACGCATCTAGATACCCGCAAGCTGCAATATAACTTCTGACCATT
>CAXUIV010000116.1:0-10232 GCA_964250875.1 uncultured bacterium | reverse complement strand
CTCTATGCCCTCCCCTTCACCTGATACAACGTCCAGCACTCAAGACAAAGACGTAGTAGCGGTTGCGGCGTCGAATAATTCCTTTAAAACTCTAACTGCGGCGTTGCAAGCAGCAGGTCTAACGGAAACTCTACAGGGAAAAGGGCCTTTTACCATTTTTGCACCAACCGACAAAGCTTTTGATGCCTTACCACCATCTGCTTTGCAAGAGTTGTTGAAGCCAGAAAACAAAGAAGTACTTGCTAAGATCCTGACCTATCATGTGATCCCAGGCAAAATTACATCCGGTGACTTGAAATCTGGCGAAGTCACAACAGCAGAAGGTAGCTCGGTGAATGTTAGGGTTGGTAGAAGAGGAGTGATGGTGAATAAAGCCAGAGTCATTCAAGCAGATATCCAAGCCAGCAATGGCGTCATTCATGCGATTGACAAGGTACTTCTACCTCCTGACTTGAAAACTAAGTAAACATTAAAGGTTATCCAACGCTTGCGGTGGAAAACCTGGTTTGGGGGCATAGGGCATAGAAAGAGCCTGATCAGGCGAGGCTTTTAGTCAAACGATAAGTTCTATTTGCCACCATAAGTAAAGGAGAGCCAGACCAAATAGCCTTGATAGACAATAAACCCCGTCCAGGTTGATCCAGACGGGGCTTTTAATGTGTCAAGCTGTGGTTGTTTAAGCGTTCTTGACCAAAACTCCCGGTTTCTGCTGAATGGGTAGGACATTCAAAACGTCAGTTTGGGCACAGTATTTAAGGTCTTCTTCGCAGTTAAGGCGCAGGAGTCTTTTCCCATGACTGGCTTGGTGAAACAACTCCAGTAGCTGATCTCGCCACTGCAAGTAAAGGGCGATCGCCGCCACAACTTCATCGTTACCAGCTAAGTCTTCCAGAGGCAGGTTGGTTTGCTTCAACAGACTGTGGGCGATCGCTCCAGCACAAGCCGTGTCCTCCAACGAATAACTACCCTCCCAGCCAGAACCAACGATCCAAACTGTCTCCGGCTGCTGTTTGAGGACATACTCCACTACAGCAGCGCGGTTGACAAAGGCAGCCGCTAGCACTGTTGGAGCGTCCTGCACTCGCTGCAAAGCACGGGTTCCATTGGTAGTACTGATGAACAATCGCCGTCCCTGTACCCGCTCTGGCGTACATTCTAAGGGAGAATTTCCCATATCAAAGCCAGCGACTTTCGCCCCACCCCGCTCTCCAGCCCGCAGCCGTTGTTCTTGCGGCCATTTCTCGCTTTCCTGGATCAGTTGCTCCAGATCGCTGAAGACTTGAACTGCCTCACCTCCAGACGCCAGAACTGTTGCCATGGTAGTAGTGGCTCGGAGAACGTCTACGGCGATCGCACACTTTGGCATGCTGTCTGTAGGTGTAAGTTCAGGGGTGTGGTAGACGTATAGCTTCATGACTATTTTGTGTTAGTAAATGCCAAGCATGAACAAAACATATGTTGCTACTGCTTGTATCAACGTTCAGTTTAATTGAATCTATGTCTACTTTTTAGTTAAAAAACTTAACATCAGTAGGCAGAACTAGGCGAGCTGAAGCAGGCACTTACCAGTGGCGACGCAGCCCAAATCTCCAAAATCCTCACCGATAGCGAAGACACAACCGAGTCCGCTACCAAAGCGTCTGGTGATGTTGCCACTAAAGTGAAGCAACTCGGATCGTTGCTTTCTCAAGCAGGTAGCTCTCTGAAGTAGAGTTCAAGGCGGTGGTGTAAGCATCATTTCCAAGGTCGTGCCGGTCAATATACCCCCCAATGATCTCCACTGCCACATCGCCATTCCGCCCGGACGTAAATAGCTGGACGCTGACCCTTTTGATAATATGGGCTGTAGTGAGAACAAATCAAGCAGGCTGGTTTCTGCCCATTAGGGTGACAATCGTCTTGACCAATTCATCTGGTTCAACAGGCTTTGTGATATGTCCTTGAAATCCGGCGGCTAATGCCTGCTGCTGATTCACCTCCCCAGCGTATGCGGTAAGGGCGATCGCTGGAGGGTATCCACTTAACTGATAAGAATGACAAATCCGGCGCATGAGTTCGTAGCCATCCATCTCTGGCATGCCAATATCACTCAAAAGCAGATCCAAATGCGTGGATTGGAGCGTTTGCAGGGCTTCGATTGCAGAGGATACAGAGATGACCTCGGCTCCAGCTTGTTGCAGAACAAACACCACGAGGTCGCGGGAATCGGGTTCATCATCCACTACTAAAATGCGGATGCCGCTTAAATCGCCAGTTGAAACTGATGAGGGCGTTGAAGACGGTAGCTCCAGGAGAGGAGACAATGGAATTTGAACCGTAAAAACTGCACCTTGCCCTTCGCCAGGGCTATCCACTGTGACCGCTCCCCCATGCAGTTCAACGATTTGCCGCACGATCGCCAGTCCTAACCCTAGTCCACCAAACTTGCGCGTGGTGGCTCCATCTTCTTGGCGAAAATGCTCAAACACATAGGGCAAAAACTCAGGGTTGATGCCTTTGCCGCTGTCCTTGACTTCAATTTGTGCATTCGCTCCCACTTGAGATAGCTCAATCTTGATTTTTCCTCCGGCTGGCGTAAACTTAACCGCGTTCGATAAGATATTCCAGACTACTTGCTGTAATCGTCCGGCATCACCGTTAACTACAGTTTCTGAGGAAGAGAAAGTGGTCTGGATTGAGAGGGACTTGGCTTCTGCTGCCAATCGAACGGTTTCAAGTGCCGCAGAGATAACTATGTTCAGATTAACAGGTGCAATTTCTAAACTCAGCTTGCCCTGCACGAGTCGCGGAATGTCGAGTAAGTCATCAATTAACTGCACTTGTAGCTGAGCATTGCGTTCGATTGTTTCTAATGCAAGAGCTGTTTTGATTGGATTTAGCTTGCCTTGACGGAGGAGGTGCGACCAACCCAAAATCGGATTCATCGGCGTGCGTAACTCATGCGACAGAACCGCCAGGAATTCATCCTTGAGACGATTGGCTTGTTCAGCCGTGGCGCGGGCAGCCTGTTCTTGTTTGAAGAGCCGCAAATTTTCCTCGACGGCGTTTGCGCGCTCCGCTTCTAACCGCACGCGATCGCTAATATCCAACACTAATGATAGAACCGAAACAAGATTGCCTGCTTCATCCGACAATGCGGAATTGTACCACTCACAATGCACAATCGAGCCATCCTTGGCGTAATTCCGATTCTGCACCATAAGTTGTGGAGTGTTACCCAGTAGGAAGCTGGTAATTGCCGCTTTAACGATTTCTTGATCTGCCGCATGGACAAACTGCCAATCACTCAATCTCTTGCCAATAACTTCCTCAGCCTGCCAGCCAAAGATCTGCTCGGCTTCCTTGGACCAGCGCGTGACTTCAAACTCTCGATCCCACTCAACAACTCCAAGCGGTGAGTTCTCCACGTGGAAATTGAGCTTTTGCAGGGTATCTTGCAGTTCTGCTTCTACGGCTTGACGTTCGGCAATTTCAGTCTGCAATTGCTCGTTCACCTGCTGGAGTTGCAAGGTTCGCTCCTCAACTCGCTGCTCTAACGCTTCTTTTGCCTGCTGTAGCGATTCTCGCGATTGCCTGCGCTGTTGCTCAAATCGACTTAGCAATCGAGCATTGGCGCTCACAAGCAGAGTGAATACAATCACAAGCAAGATGCTGAGCAGACAGATCCCCAGTTCAGGCGTATAAATCTGCGATCGCGAGCCAAGCAGCAATACCCAACAGACAAGGGGAGGAATGACAATCGCCGCCGGAATGAGCCGACGCGCTAAGATGCCTCCCGCATCCATCTGAGTAAAAATTGCGGCTGCACCTTGTTGAGGACGCGCAAACAGAATCCCCAAACTCAACAGCAAGAAAGCGACAGACGTATGCACTGCCATGGAAGTGGGAGAACCAATTCGATAAAACACGGCGTTGCCAAACAGGTAGCCGAGCATTCCTAACAAGGCGATTAGAAATACAACAGTGGCAATTAGCTGTGTGGGTAAGCTAGAACGACGGCGATTTAATAAGAGAAGATCAATACCCAGTAAGAAAAAGTTGAAAGCTGTATGCACTGCCATTCGACCTGGGGCCACATCGCCTAGGGGATCGAGTGGAGTTTTGACCCAGGCTTGGTCGATGCCCAAATCGATGGAAAAGTTATACTCTATGAGGGTGAGCAAGCCGATCAGAAGTACCCCGACTGCGCAGCCTTGACCGAATAATCGAGTTAAGCGCGAGACTGGTTGTCGGTGCCAGATTCGTAAGCTAGTTCCTCCGAAGATCAAGCCAAGGGCAGTATTCACTTTCATCGCAACGCTGCCGGGTAGGACACTTTTAAAGATGTCAATATTGAATACCCAGCCAACCAGTACGGCAACGCCAACCAAGACCACAAAGGTACTGGCTGTCCTAGAGAAAGACTGCAAGGCTTTGATCAGTGATCGGGACGTTTGCCCTGTTAGCGGCTCCCAAGCAGCCATATTTCGCAGCACTCCTTTGATCGCTCCGGTGATTGCCCTATAATTTTAACGATCCTCAGTGCTAGGGTTGTGTAACCGGGGCGGATTTACGGCAACGCTGAAACAATTGTCCTCTTTTCCGGGAGAGATTGTCCAATTTAAAGTCAGCTGTATGATTGGAAATTATGTCCAGACTGAACACCAATACGCGAAAAAAATGTGGAAAATTGAATTGGTCATTTTTGACATAGCGGGGACAACTGTCAAGGACCAAAACGAGGTGCAAAATGCTTTTTCAGAGCTGCTGAAAGTACCGAGTTGCAGGCAAAACCTGAACGCCTCAACTTGATGATGGGATAGATGAATACTCTGTAAGAGTTTGTTGATACCGCCAAGGATAGCGAGCACCCTGTAATGCTGAATCCTGATTAAAGTCGCATAGAAGAATTCAGGCGCTGTAGCCGAAGGTTTACTGGGATCGCTATGGTGCAGGCATAACATTGTCCCTTGGTTTGGCAGAAGAGGTCGTTGAGTTAAGTATGCTCAGCCAAAATCAAGTTTAGTACATTCAGTTCTTTGAGAGTTAAAAGATACTTGTCTGCGAACATCTTGCCTCTTCACGCTCACCGTTGAAATAACTCACTCATAGGCACACCAGTGGTAAAGACAAACAACGGCAGAACATAATCCTGGTTGCAACTCTGGCTGTTTGTCCAAACTTTTGGAATAATCAGTCACTGCAATAAGGAAAAGTGATGATGGGTGAGCGAGCCTATCATTCCAAAGATTACTCAGGCGGTTTTCTGAGCTTCGGTAAATTGCCAGCGTGTGATGCCTGCCTCGTCGGTGCGGCTGATCAGGAAGCCAAACCACTCCAGGCGCTCCAGGTTATCTTGAATGGCTTTTTTCTGACGTTCAGCTCCTTTGAACTGGGCGGCAACCTGGGCAACTGTCCATTCGCCTTTGCGGGTGCTGAGGAGTTCCTGAATGGCGGCGAGTTGGGCTTTGGGTTGTTTTGACCAGGGCTGCTGTTCGGCGGGTTCAATGGCGATCGCTTCTGGCTCGGCGATGCCGTCAAGGACTTGTTGGGTTCGGGTTTCGTGGGGGGCTTGGTAGTCGGGACGAAGCCAGCGAATGAAGCCATTGCGTTCTTCCTCGGCGCGTTGGACGTTGAGGGCGACCAGTTTTTCCAGGATCTCTTCGTCAGTGATGTTGGGCTGCCATCCGTAGGCTTCGAGGACGGCATCATCAAGTTCGTCGTGGATCTGTTTGAGGGTAGAGACTAATGCTTTGTTGTTGTATGCGCGATCGCTATCAGTGAAGGGTTCTCCTTTGCGAAGTTTTTCCAAGAGGTTGTACATTCCGGTGATGGTGATGTCGGGATGGGCGGCTTGGACTCGCTTGCGGTGGGAGTCTAACTTTTCGCCTAGTTCCCGAATCTGCTCTTTCTGCTCAGGAGTTGGATCGGGAAATGAAAAAGGATCAAAGCAAACGGAGTTGTTGTAGCGTGGGTCATTCCCAACTCCCAACTTTCCGCCTGCTGCTAACGACCAGGCAATATGGATTTGACTAGAAAGAACACCGAGAAAGTACGGGTCTTCAAGAGCAATCATTATGACTTCGCTTTCAGGAATATAATCTGATTCTAAAAATATGAAAAATCTATGCTTTGCAGTTCTTGGAGTTGCAATATATTTTTTCGTTCCTGTCAAAGCAGATCTAAACGTAGCTCTAGCTTCTCCATATATCCACCAATTATCCCGTGAGGCTTTACGTCTATTCACATCGCGCTCTGGTTTAACTCTTTCACATATCCATTGATAGATTTGTGGATGTGATTCTTCAACTTGTTTAATAGATAGACCTAAAAGATCAATAGTGTATAAACCCCTTGTTTTATCAGTAATGTCTCTTCCACTGATAAATCTTTTAATCACAGAGGGTGAGTTAGAACCACTTGTAATATAGCCCAAACCGTTTGCTTGTTCTTTTGTTAGCAGAAAACCTGCACCCCTCATCTCCATTCCACGACACGACAGCTTAGAGTTTGCCAGTAATTTTCTAACTCCTACAACATTTGCACCTGTCTCTAAATCACTAAAGATTTTGCCTACATTTCGATATCTGATCTCTATTTTATCTGAGGAGTCTTCTGGTGTGTTTCCTTCCTCTTCAGCCATAACCTTACCATAAACGGCAAATTGTGTATTCTTACCATTGCCCTCTAGTTCAGCTACAGTCATTGAAATTCTAACGGCTGCTCCTACATTTATCCAAGGGTGATCTGGTATGGCGAAGATTAACTTAATTGGATTTTCTTGCCCTAAATAAAACTCTAAAACCCTTCTTTGTCGAACTTGAGTAATAGTATTCGTCGTAATAAATCCAAATCTTTTCGCCTTTCTATCTTTTACAGACTCAGAGGCTTTATGCAACCAGTACATCACATAATCAACTGTATCAGGTACATTTGTGTAAACCTGACGTAGCGTTTCCGTGTAGCCATCCCCTAACCGCTCCCGCATTCGAGCGTTACCAATAAACGGTGGATTTGAGACGATATAATCTGCATCTGGCCACTCAGCAGGACGTGCATTGATATAGCGGTAGATCGGAATCTGATCACTTGGATTAGGCATATCCTCTCCCGTCACCGGATGCTTCATCGTCCGTCCACCCCGCCGAGTCTTTACTTGTCCTGTCTTCCTATCTACATCTGGCTCCACTCGATCCCACGCTAACACCGCATCCCGATACTCGATATTCCCAAACTCCTGCAAAACCGGCTCCGGCGGCGCTGCATTACCAAACCGCTTAAAGTGCCACTGCAAATAGCCAATCCAAATCACAAGTTCAGCGATCGCCGCTGCCCGTGGGTTCACCTCAATCCCCAAAAACTGCGACGGGTTCACCTGCTCCAGTACATTCAACTGCACCTTCCCCGTCACATCCACCAAGCGCTGCACCACCTCCGCTTCCAAACTCTTCAGCAAATCCAGAGTGACATACAGGAAATTTCCCGATCCACAAGCCGGATCAAGAATCCGTAGAGTTTGCAACTCCTGGAGGAACGATCGAATCTCCGCCGTTGCCTTCTTGCGCTGATCCGCTGTCGGTTCCTCTTGCCCCTCCTTTAACGTCAGCAGCCGCTTAATCTCCGGCTCGATCTCTAGCTCCCAGCGCTGCCGCAATGGGTCAAGTACCACCGGACGCACTAACCGTTCCACATAGGATCTAGGGGTATAGTGCGCTCCCAGCCGACTTCGCTCCTTCGAGTCCAGCGCCCGCTCCAGCAACGTGCCAAAAATTGCAGGCTCCACCTGGCTCCAGTCCTTTTGTGCCGCCTGAAGCAACACCTGTAGCTGCTCGGCTGGCAACTCAAACGCCGTTGCTTGAGCAAAAAAGCTACCGTTGAACTGAAGAATCGGCTCAAACCCAAATGTTCCGCCCGTGTTCATCGTTTGCCACAGTGCCTCAATCTGAGGCTTGAACAAAGACGGGTTGATGAGCCAGCGATCGCGGAGTGCCGTCTTGAACACTTCCCCCTTCAGCAGTTCTACATCCTCTGCAAACATTGTGAAGATGCAGCGCATGAGGAATTGCGACACTTCTTGGGGAGTCGGAACCGCGCTGTCTACTGCCACGGGGGCTTTCTCCAGCCACCTTGCCAGCGTCGCCAGATCCGCCGCCACCTCCCGCGTCACCCGCGCCCGCAGTTTCTCTGGGTTTAACTGCTGTGGGTTTGTGAAGATCAGCACAAAGCGATCAAACACTTCTGGCTTTAGCAAATCCGCGAGTTCAATCCGTTCCCTGGCTCCATAACCACCATAGTCACCACTAAAGCCCATCCACAGTTCAAAGTGAGAGCCAATATCACAGGTGAGCAGGAATGGCGGCTTGGTGTCCAGTTGCCGCGCATATGATCGCGCCTGGAAGAACGCCTTCTCCATTGCCTTGCGATAAGATTCAGTGCCTCGCTTCGCTGTCCCCTTACCTGTGGTGTCGCTGCCCTGCTTCGCTTCAATCAGCAGATGTCCTGCCTTATAGAAATCAGCAAAGCGTGTCGTCACATCCCGATCGCTGTGGAAAAACCTGATTTCTTTGTCAAAGCAGTAGGGGTCGCCAGGGACATTGCCCTTTGGTGGCGGAGCCTCTACCCCTAATGCATCACACCAGTCCCGAAAAAAATTCTGGTAGTTCGCCCGCTCATTCCCCTGTGACCCCTGCCACACAGTCAGGAATTGCTGAACCCGTTGTGCGTCTGCTTGATTCATTCCGATCAATCTTCCCCACTCATTCCAAACACCTACATGTTGTCAAAGTCTCTTGCCATCACCAGACTCCATCGTATTCACCCTATCTACCTCGACTGCCAACGGCACGCAAAGGACTACTTATTTAGTAATCCCGTTTTCAGGCCGGATCTAAACAGGTTCTTGGTAGTATCAAAGGTAAAGTTGTTTCTACACTCTGCGGTCTCAGCTCAAAGAAAAATCTACCCAGCTAGGTATAGCTTTGATGAGTTTGAAGATGCTTCACTGTACAGTGTGTAAGCCCCAGCTAATTATGCATCTAGGCGCTTCAGTCTTTTGTTAGCTTTGGCAGTTTCGTGCTTCAGCAAGCTCCTAAAAACAAAGTGTAAGTTATGAGTCAGTTAAGCGTCGATCAATCTACAGCCGCCTTTGATAATTGGCTCTCGGCGGAAATTCTAAAGCTGAGTGTTGACACTTTAAATTTGGGAGTGCTGACCTGCACGGCTTGTGCTAAGTCAACCACTGGTGAGTACGTTATTGACTACAAGGGCGAAACCTTTCGCTATTCTCCAGAGAAGACCTACGCTTTTCTAAAGTTTGTTGCAGCTAATTTGAGTGAGGAAGCTGCCTGAAATGCCCGTACAGCGAGACATTGACTAAGGAATACATCATGCGAGCAACCGTTTACTATATGGGAGGGAAGTTGGGAAGGTGATGGTACGACCTTAAAGGTGATTTTGAAGTAACCGCCCTCACCCCAACCCCTCTCCTTCAGGGAGAGGAGCTTTAATACTCTGATGTTCTTGCTCCTCCCTCGTCTTTTGGGAGAGGGAAGTTGGGAAGGTGAGGGTTATTGAGACGTCTTTTTACCTAGCAGTAAGACCTCAAGTTACTGCTACTCTCTCTAACAATCCCTGGAACAACTTGATGCCATCTGTACCGCCCAGCATCGGGTCTGACGCTCGTTCTGGGTGTGGCATCATTCCCAATACATTGCCTTGCCGATTGCAGATGCCAGCAATATTATTGACAGAGCCATTTGGATTGTCACCCTCATAACGGAACAAGATCTGGCCCTCGTCTTCTAGCTGTGCCAAAGTATCAGCATCAGTGTAGTATCTACCCTCACCGTGGGCAATCGGCAGAGTAACAATCTGCCCAACGCAGTAGGCTTGCGTCCACGGAAGGTTGGTGCGTTCTACTTTGACGGGGACGCGATCGCAAATAAAGTGCAAATCCCGATTTCGCACCAGTGCCCCAGGTAACAAGCCCATCTCGGTTAAGACTTGGAAACCATTGCAAACACCCAAGACAAACTTACCTTGCTGAGCATGTTCAACAACGCGCTGCATCACAGGAGAGAACTGAGCAATCGCTCCGCACCGCAGATAGTCCCCATAGCTGAAGCCACCAGGGATAACTATGACATCTAGAGTGGAGATATCTGTCTCTTCATGCCACACCATACGAGTTGGCTGATTCAGCAAGTCGCGGGTGACATAGGCGATATCGCGATCGCAATTTGAGCCAGGAAAAA
>CAXUIV010000115.1:3870-10256 GCA_964250875.1 uncultured bacterium | reverse complement strand
GGGTAAAGTCATAAGCTGAGATAAATCCAGATGCTTTTGTGAGTAGCGATTTAGCATTTCGGGCATAGACATTAGCGCTACCAAACTGTTCGCGGACAGAGATAGCAGATGAACTGTTTGAGTAGCCTTGATACTGAGGCTTTGCCATAGGTAGGTTGTTGGGAATAAACAGTTACTTGTTAAGGTCGGGCACAGGGCATTCCATGCCCCATGCCCCATGCCCTTTGCCCTTTTTCTCACTCTTCAAAATTGCCAAGTTCTTCCTCTAGGAGTTGGTTCAGACTGTCTCTTGCCTACAGTCCCTAACGACTAGATCGTCTATGAGTTTGGGGGTGCAGTTTCTCCGGCGAGGATAGCATATTCCAACAACTATTATTAGTTAGCAATATAGCGCTAGATAGTTGCAGCGGTCACTGGTATCCTACCTCCCAGTTATTTATTCACTCAAATGAGAGACATATCCTGAAAGTTAGCGAAATTGGTCAAGTTATAGTTCGCTTTATTAAGCTTCTTGTAACTCTTGTGTCGTCTTGTATGTTCGGATCTTCAATCAAAGTCTGGTTGGGTATCTTCAAGAGAGATAAACGAACAATTAAACCAAGGTATTATGACTCCCACAATTTTGCGTCAGCTTTGGTCCATAGTTGAAGCAACCCAGTCCCAAGTCTTGCTCAAGCTAGACGATGCCAGCTTGGTGCAGCGGTTACTCAAGCAAACCACGACCAAAGCGTTGCTTGACCACAATGAAACCAATATTCTAAGTGAGTATATTCACTCTCGGCTGAGCCTAATTCGAGATTTAGCGGAAGATCGCTGAATAAATGTGGATTCAGTTTCGAATCCAGGCTGCTTTGGGTAAATAACCTTCCACTAGGCAATCCGATCCCACGGTTCGCCAACTAACTTGCTCTAGAGATAGTGCTTGGGTCATATTGATAAACCCTAACTCCCCTACGGGAGTTGGCGCAGTGGTGCCACCAATAATTTTAGGGGCGATAAAGGCAAGGATTTTTTGTACCGAACCTTGGGCGATCGCCTCTGCTGCTAGCGTGCCGCCACACTCCCACAGCACCTCCAGAAATCCCCGGTCGTAGAAGTACGACATTGCTTTTGCTGGGGTCAACGGCGTTAGCTCTACTACTTTCACCTGCTTTTGCCGCAGCAGCTGTTGAAAATTGGGATCAGCCCCCGCCTCGGTCAACACCAAAGTAGGAGCCTCATCTGTCTGCCATAGCTGCGCCTGTTCTGGTAAATCAAGGGTTCGGCTCATGACCACGCGCAGAGGATTGTGAGTTTCTGCTTGATGACTCGTTAAACGTGGATTGTCCCGCCGAATTGTGTTACCGCCCACGATAACCGCATCGCATGCCGTTCGTAGCTGATGGACCTCTG
Source organism: uncultured bacterium (assembly GCA_964250875.1). Classification (GTDB taxonomy): domain Bacteria; phylum Cyanobacteriota; class Cyanobacteriia; order Cyanobacteriales; family Chroococcidiopsidaceae; genus CAXUIV01. Next base: position 8,864 of record CAXUIV010000115.1, on the reverse strand, counting down.
TACGGGCAACTTGACCTGTAATCCAGGCACTGTGACCGCTACTCGTGGCGATTTTCCCGTCTAGGGTCATTGCATATTTTAAAATTCCAAAAGGTTGTTTGTAGAGAATGCGATGAATAAAGGCTTCATTCAGGCGGCGGCAGTCCGTCTCTTCCACGCCCACCAACACTTCAATTCCCGCTGCACGCAGCCGAGCAATGCCACTCCCCGATACTCGTGGATCAGGGTCAACCATGCCCACTATGACCTTCGCGACTCCGGCTGTCACCAAGGCTTCCGAACAGGGGGGCGTGCGTCCGTAGTGATTGCAAGGCTCTAGATTGACATAAATAGTTGCACCCTTGGCCTGTTCACCAGCAGCCCTGAGAGCAAAAACTTCAGCATGAGGATGGCCCGCTCCCGGATGAAAACCTTCTCCAACGATCTGTCCATCCCGCACGATTGCCGAGCCTACCATTGGGTTCGGGGCTGTGCGTCCCAACGCCCGACGAGCAAGTTCCAAGCACCTCTGCATCATTGCTCTGTCAAAGGCAGTGCCTAGGCTCACTGATGGTGTCGTTGGCGATGCTGATTGGATGGGGGGATCCGGGCTGTAATTCGTGTTTGGTTGAGCATCCACTGGGGTTAATTCGTGATTCCTAATTCGTAATTTGTAGATGTTAGTTTTTAATTTTTAATTGTTTTGTTGACTCCCATGAGTTGGCACGCTCCCACCAGAGGTTAAGCGGGTAGTAAACGACAGGTGCCCAAAGGCTGCTGAGAATAGCAGAGGCGAGGGCAATGCGCTGGTGGTAAATCCAAATCTCGGCTAGGTTGAGGCCCATTAGACTGAACTGTAGCGCAGTAATCGTCTCTGCCAAGACTGCCATGCCAAAGACAATCAAGGCAACAGAAATAAAATCCTCCTGGACGTAACGCTGCTTTTGAAAGCCACCAGTCAAAATTCCAACTACGACTAGACTAATAGCATGTGTGGGATCGGCTGAAGTCATGCCATCTTGCAGCAGTCCCAGCACCAAACCGGCGATCGCTCCCTGTAGAGCTGTACGCTTGACGCTCCAAGCTACTACCCAAATTAACAGCCAGTTGGGTGCAATCCCCAGTAATTCCATTCCTGGTAAGCGCGTTGGCAAGATCAGCAGACACAAAAACACGGAACCTACCGTTACCGTCCAATTGACTATCTGATGTTTGTAGAGCTGCCAGCTAGAAATATGCACAAATAGAATTCGCAGATATAATTTGCAGGGATTAAGAAAAAGGACGTTTCAAGAGTTCGTTATTCGTACTTCCTAGTTTTGGGGTGAACGACGACCCACTCCAGATAACGAATCGGTGCAGAGAGTTCAATCGTCGCCTCTGGAGCCGGACTTTTCGTTAGATTTACCGACTCCACACGTCCTACAGGTAAGCCTGCCGGAAACAACTGACTGTACGTAGATGTGGAGACGGTATCCCCGCGTCGGACGTTTGGTACTCGCTCAAAAAATTGCATCACGGCATGAGTAGTAGACTGTCCCCGCAAAAAACCCATCTCGCGACTGCGGCTGATTGTGACGCCGACTTGACTTGTGTGATCGCTGATCAGTAACACACGGCTGGTATCAGGAGTGACACTAACAATCCGACCGACCAACCCGCCTGGAGCTGTGACGGTGAAGCCTGCCTGAATTCCGGCTTGACTACCACGACCTAGAGTAATTTGTTGCCACCAGTGGTCAGCACTACGCCCTACAATTGGAGCTGTGATCGAGTGCGACTGGTCTGGCTGTGCATAGCCCAAGAGCTGCTGCAGCTTCTGATTTTGACTTTCGAGTTCCGCTACTCGGGCTTGCAGTTCCAGCATTCGAGCATCACTAAGCTGTTCTGCTTTCGTTGGATCCAAATGAAAGGGCCTAGTGATTACCTGGTAAACTTCCAGAACTCCCGCCCCCTGAGTCTGTCTAATACCCCATGCCGTGCCCAGAGCCAGACCTACCAGCAGCACTTGTAATCCATAACGCTCCCACCAGCGACGCATTGTGTACATAAAATTTTTGAGTTTTGAGTTTGTTGTGAAGTAATCTATGGGTTTGGAGTTAGCTCTTTGATTCAAAACTCAAATGAGGGCGAAGCTGTTGTTCGCTGGGTATGCACTTCGCCCTGACAAAGCATGCGCTAAAGACGTGCCGATTACAAATTGCGAGAACGGCCACTGAACACCCGTTCTAGCTGTTTGAAGTTTTCCAGCACGCGGCCTGTTCCCAACACCACGCAGCTTAAGGGATCGGCTGCTACGTGGGTAACAATGCCAGTTTCATGGCTGATAAGCGTGTCTATTCCCTTTAATAGAGCGCCACCGCCAGCCAGCATAATCCCCCGGTCAATTATGTCTGCTGCCAGTTCTGGAGGTGTCCGTTCCAGCGTCCGCTTGACCGCATCTACGATCACGGACAATGGTTCCGCCATACTCTCACGAATTTCTGGTCCTTTGATTGTCACCGTTCTGGGCAGACCCGACAGTAGATGTAAGCCTCTGACCTCCATGATGGCATCGTTATCATCATGAGTGGGATAGGCCGAACCAATCCGAATCTTGATCTCCTCAGCGGTGCGTTCACCGATCACGAGGTTGTGGACTTTCTTCATGTAGTGGGTAATGGATTCGCTTAGCTCATCCCCAGCAATCCGGACTGATTCGCTCAGCACCGTACCCTGAAGGCTTAGCACTGCTACTTCTGTTGTCCCACCACCAATATCAATGATCATGTTACCTGTTGGTTCTGCTACAGGCAGTCCAGCCCCGATCGCAGCGGCCACTGGTTCGTCAATGAGGTATACATCTCTCGCACCCGCTTGTGAGGCTGCGTCCATAACAGCACGCCGTTCTACACCCGTAACACCACTGGGGATGCCGATCACAATTCGGGGTGAGACGAGGGTCCTTCCCTCGTGTACGCGCTGGATAAAGTGCTTGAGCATTAGCTCAGCTGTATCGAAGTCAGCAATCACACCATCCCGCAAGGGGCGGAGGGCAACTATATTTCCAGGAGTTCGCCCCAGCATTTTTTTGGCGTCTTCTCCCACTGCCAGTGGCACTTTGCTGTCCTGGTCCATAGCAACGACAGAAGGCTCTTGCAGAACAATGCCTTTGCCAGATACATAAACAAGGGTGTTTGCGGTACCGAGGTCGATACCCATGTCTCGAGATAAAGAAAATCGACTGAAAAGACCCACGCCTCTACGCCCCCAAAGTGCAATACTTTTGTTTACTGTGGCAACAACGCAACCGTGCAGGATTCTATTACGTTTTTTATCCTGAGTCTAGTCGAGCGAACAAATTCTCAAGGCAGAAAGAGTCAGCATCCTGCTCCTCAATTGAGGATTCACTGATTAAATTCGGTTGTTACCGTGCATCTGTTTTTTTGTGGTTTTAGCAATTCTGACACATGATTGAGTTTAGTTAACTTTTTTGCTGCTAATCGTGCGACCGTCTTCACAATTTGTTATTATTTGATTTGCAACCTAAGCAGTACAGTTGTACTAAAGATTGACGCACATGAGTCTCAACGTTGTGACCCTAGTCGGCCATGTGGGCGGCGACCCCGATGTAAAGTATTTCGAGTCTGGCAGCGTGAAGTGTAAGTTGACGCTAGCAGTAAATCGTCGCACCCGCGATGGCGATCAAACCGACTGGTTCAATCTAGAACTATGGGGCAAGACAGCAGAGGTAGCGGCTAACTACGTGCGTAAGGGCAAGCTGATTGGGGTAAAAGGTTCCTTGAAATTTGACACCTGGGTAGATCGCAATACAGGAGCTAATCGCTCCTCGCCAGTCATTCAAGTGGACAAGATGGAGCTGTTAGGTTCCAAACGCGACACAGATCCCAACGTTGTCAATGGCCGCGATACGGAATTCTAGCACTTAATTGCTGGTGCCTGTTCTTCATGGTCGGTATCAGTAGCCGATTTGTAGGGTTACTGATGCTTCTACCTCCTGTTCGCCTCCAACGACTGGTGTCTCAGCCAACTTCCCCGGTGCCAAGGCCAAGGCTTCTCGGGCGACTGGAGCGGGCGGTGGTGTAGAGGCACCATCGATTTGAATGCTAACTACTTCTTTAGGAGTTAATCTCAGGGCGTCGAGAACAGCCTCCGCCTGATTTTGAGCGTCCTGCGTTGCCTTGCGCAGGGCTTGTTTTTGAGCTGTAGAGATCGCATCATCTGAAGCAACAAAACTGATGCCGTCAATCCGGCTGGCACCAGCTTTTACAGCTTCGTCGAGCAAAGTGCCAGTTGTCTCGGTGTTAAAGCGAAAACTTACCGTATTGGTGCCGGTGTATCCAATCAGACGCTGCACATTATTGTTGTAGTCATAGGTGGGGTTGAGGCTGATGCCAGTGGTCTGTAGCTTCTGGACATGTCGCGATCGCAAATACGTCACCACAGATGACGAGCGTTGTGCAACCCGTTGCTGGACTTCCTGAGCCGTCTTGCCCTGAACCTCAACTCCTAAAGATACATCTGTCAAGGTCGTAGGAATTCTCTCAATGCCCCGACCACTGACGGTAAGGGTATGCAGGGGTACTGCGGGTTTGGTCTGCGCCAGCAGCGGGGTGGCATTCAGGCACACTAGACTTAAAGCTATTGCTATTTGAGATTTTAGGTCGAGCGTTGGCAGTTGCCAACGAGCAGGTTGGATTTTGGATTCTGAAGTAGAGTTCATCAATCTAAAGAGCGCGTACAGCTTAAAGGCGCGCTGAATGGAATGTTCTTACTTTGACACTGCCGCTAGTAAAAAGTTGCCATCGTTACGATTTTAGAAACATTGCTGGCTCACAAATGGAGTCTGTCACTGTTGCCGTCTGTTGTTTCCACCCGTCAGTCGTTCACACCCGCTAGGGGTTTATTATCGTGATGCGCCCTTGTTGCGTGTGTTTAAAACGAAACCAGTGTCACCGGAAACCTGAATGTCCGGTTCTGCGTCCAGAGGTCTTGAAATTTTGATCAGCACCTGT
>CAXUIV010000115.1:0-3770 GCA_964250875.1 uncultured bacterium | reverse complement strand
GCTGCCACAGCAGTATTAAATCTAAACTAACTTTTCAAGGGACTTTCCAAAAGAGGGGACGTCGATCTCTAGAATGAATCCAAATTAGGAGAAACAACTGTGAAGCCATACTGGATATTACCCAGTACTTTAAGTGTCGTTTTGCTAGCGTCTCCAGCCGCAGCGGCGAAACTCCAATCGTGGCATTTTGATGCCAGTCAGAACCGGCTGGACTTTAGCACAGATGCAGGGGTACAACCCAAGGCTCAACTGCTCTTCAATCCTACGCGCTTGGTCATTGATTTGCCAGGAACGACGCTAGGACACCCCATGTTGACGCAGCCCGAAGGTGGAGCAATCCGCGCTGTACGTGTAGGGCAGTTTGACGACCAGACAACTCGAATAGTCATTGAACTGAGTCCCGGCTACACAATAGAACCTCAGCAGGTGCAGTTCCGAGGTGCTTCTCCCAGTCAGTGGAGCGTCCAGCTGCCCACACCTCAGCCCTTGACATCTGACCCGTCTACAAGGACAGCTTTGAGTCTACTGACGCCTGACACCTCGTTAGCCAACCCATCACCTCCAGAGACGGTTGGGACAAGCAGGTCATCCACTCAAGTCGAGAATGTCAGGCTGACGCCGGATGGGTTTTTCATTCGCACCCGTGGCGCAGGTACTCCTGAGCTTCAGGTGAGTCGCAGCCGCGATCGCACCACGGTTAACGTCGATATCAAAGGCGCGACTCTATCATCCAGTTTGCCCACGCCAGAGGTGCCTACAAATCGCTATGGTGTCAAGCGGATTCAGATAAACCAAATTCAAACCGCGCCGCCAGTGGTCCGCATGACTCTATCGGTGGACAAAGACAGCCCTAACTGGCAGGCAACAGTCAGCAATCTGGGGGGAGTTATCGTGCTGCCTACCAGCGGTATTGCTACCGCTACCGCGACTCCTATAGCTAGGCACTCCAGTCCGATTACTCAGGTAGTAACCGCTACCGAATCAGCCCAATTCCCCCAGTCGGGGCAGTTAACAACGATTCAATCTGTAGAACTGGCTGGAAACGAAACACAACTCGTAATCCGAGGAGACCGGAGCTTAACTTACACCAGTGGCTGGGACTGGTCAAGTGGCTTCTACAGGATTACAATTGCCAATGCTCAAATTGCTCGTTCGGTTATAGGGCCAACCCTTGATACCAACAGTCCCTTGCTGCGGGTACGCCTGCAGCAGTCTGATCCTCGGACTGTCGTGATTTTAGTGCAGCCAGCTGCTGCCGTGCGGATTGGGGAACTTAACCAGCCCGGACGAGATTTGTTGTCTCTACAGTTACAGCGTGACTCGGTGCGGGTGCCATCCCCAGACGCTTCTAATCCCCCCTTTCCCTTCCCCACACCTACCACTCAGACACCTCCACCCGAACTGCCCCGCATCCCAAATGGGAAAATTGTCGTGGTTGTTGACCCAGGACACGGAGGACCGGATTCAGGTGCAGTTGGGTTAGGGGGGATACAAGAAAAGAGAATCGTTCTACCGATCGCTCAACAAGTGGCAGCGCTGCTGGAGCAACAGGGCGTACAGGCAGTGCTGACGCGCACGGGCGACTATGATGTTGACCTGCAACCACGGGTAGATATAGCTCAGCGGGTACATGCCAGCTTATTTGTCAGTATTCACGCTAATTCCGTTGACAGCCGCCCTGACGTTAATGGACTGGAGACGTATTATTTTGAAAGCGGTCTACGTCTAGCTCAAACCATTCACAACAGTATCCTGCAAAGTATTGATATTAAAGATCGAGGAGTACGACACGCGAGGTTTTATGTATTGAGAAAATCTTCAATGCCGTCTGTTTTGGTAGAAACAGGTTACGTGACAGGCTATGAGGATTCACCTCGGTTGGGCAGCTCGGCTTACCAAAGTCAGATGGCTACCGCGATCGCCAACGGCATCCTCCAGTACATTCATCAGAATTTGTGATGCCACCAGTCAAAATCGATTGATGCTGACAATTCACTGTAGTCTGTTCTCAGAAGTTCATTTTAGGTTGCGTAGTTCTTCCAATTCAAAATCCAAAATTCGTTTGTGTTTTATTCTTCCTTCCACCGTACCCAGTCACACCTCCCCCGGCGAGAGCCACAGCGTGCCCCAATTGGAATTTTCGATAGCGGTGTGGGTGGCCTCACTGTCTTACGAGAACTCTACCGGCAACTTCCTAACGAATCAATTCTCTACTTCGGCGATACAGCGCGACTTCCCTATGGCACCCGTTCCCAAGCAGAAATTCTCCAATTTGTGTGTGAAATTCTTGACTGGATGCTACAGCAGCAGGTGAAAATGGTCATCATGGCCTGCAATACGAGTTCCGCCTTGGCACTGGAGACGGTAAAGTCGCAGTTTCCTCTACCGATTCTAGGGGTCATTCTACCGGGGGCACGTGCCGCAACTCAGCAAGGAAAGCGGATTGGTGTCATTGCCACCCCAGCAACTGCTGCCAGTAATGCCTACAGGCGGGCAATCCTAGAAACTGATGCCTCTGCCCAGGTTTGGCAAGTTGGGTGCCCAGAGTTTGTACCACTCATTGAGCAGAACCGGATTAGCGATCCCTACACAAGTGAGGTGGCTCTGTACTATTTGTCCCCTCTGCTAGAGCAGCAGATTGACACACTGGTCTATGGCTGTACCCATTACCCTCACCTGGAGCCTGTACTCCGTTCGCTGCTGCCCAGAAGCGTGAGTTTAGTAGACCCTGCTGTTCACGTCGCGATCGCCGCTGCTCAAGAACTTGAACTGTTGGGCTTGAGAAACTCCTACCCACCACTACCCACGCGCTTCTGTGTCAGTGGGTCTCCAGAACCGTTTGCTCAGTTGTCTAGGCAATGGATAGGCTGTACTCCGGCAGTTGAACAAGTGTACCTACCACAAGCGCCACAGCATTCGTTATCGCTAAAATCTACAGGCTAACGTAGCAATCCTATCTCGGTTAAAACCATTGGCTAGCCCGTAGAGACGTTTCATGGAACGTCTCTACAAGGTTGCCTTCTTAAAACTCAAAATTTCGCGAGGTGTTGCCTCCCACTGGCGCTTCTTGCTTGTGCAAACCCTTTGAGGTGGAATCGATCCTCAGATCCTCTTCCTTAGAGTTTCGTTGCGCCAATACCAACAACAGGTAGATGGCAAACAAATAGCCAGTTGCCAGAACAGGAATAATTAAAGGCGTATTAGCGTAAGTCATCGTATCCCAAGGATTAGATAGAGGAATAAGAAATTCAATACGAGCAGCGAAACCGACCAAACAGCCTGTATATGGCGGCTACTCTAATCCAGACTGCTAAAAACCCTGCTGTCCTCTGGAAATCGTTTATTTAATTCCTTCAAAGACTGCGTGTTATCCGGACCACCATGACTATCACAGACATCTGTGACTCAGGGGCGATCGCAATCTGCAGACTAGCGGTCTACACATTCAATAATTTGGGCCGATGCTAGCAGACCTTGCTACCTGCCAGGTCATAATGCTTCGACGTAAAAATATCGTCTCACGGAACGCATGCGGCCACACATTCTGGTGTACGCTATTTCGTGGTTGGATATTATTAATTTTTTCAAATGCTTAACGACATGCTAGCACAACAATTCTAATCTTTAACATTTATTTTTTAATCGGCTTCAAAATTCCATACAATAGCAAGAACCTGGAAATGAAGCTTTCCGCTTGTCAAGGCTTCGCTTAAACTAAAGTAAGGAATATGTAAACTTTCGTAACTAAAGCCTGAGTCGGCTCATCCATG
>CAXUIV010000114.1:7918-10285 GCA_964250875.1 uncultured bacterium | reverse complement strand
TTTGGGCTGAGAACTACCAGGAAACAAGCTACCCAGTAGCAGTTTTTGTTTGGACTGCCCACAATCCCACTCCTGCGCCTTTGACTCTCAGTATCATGCTCACTTGGCAAAATATAGTGGGCTGGTTTACCAATACCATGAAGAATCCCCAAGTGCGGGTGCGAGATGACGGTAGTCCAGTGTATGAGTACCAGCCGCGGTTGGGGGAAAGTACGGGCAATTTCAATCAACTGGTCGCAGAGAATGACCAATTCGGCTGCGTGTTGGGTCGGGCTAACAATAATAACTCTGTGCAGGAAGGAGAAGGTCAGTGGGCGATCGCTGTTGGCAGGGGCGATTCAGCGGGTCATCCCTACGAGGTGTTTCACCATACCCGTTGGAATCCAGATGCTACAGGAGCAGATGTCTGGCAGACTTTTTCCCAAGATGGCTCACTCCCCAATTTTGAAGATGAAACAGCAGCAGATGGCGAACAATTGGGTGCGGCGATCACCGTCCGCTTCACTTTGCAACCCGGTGAAACTCTCCAGCTGCCTTTCGTTCTTGCCTGGGACCTTCCTGTCACCGAGTTTGCCTCTGGGGTCAGGTATTATCGCCGCTACACCGATTTCTTTGGTCGCGCTGGGAATCATGCCTGGGCGATTGCCTACACCGCCCTACAGCAGTACCAAAGCTGGCAACAGCAGATTCAAGCATGGCAACAGCCGATTTTACAAGCGGATTTGCCTAACTGGTTTAAGATGGCGCTGTTAAATGAGCTTTACGACTTAACAAGTGGTGGTACTTTATGGAGTGCAGCCGATGAACTTGATCCTGTTGGTCAGTTTGCCGTACTAGAGTGCTTGGACTACCGCTGGTACGAGAGCTTGGATGTGCGTCTCTATGGCTCATTTGCTCTATTGATGCTGTGGCCTCAGCTAGATAAAGCAATCCTGCGAGCTTATGCACGAGCAATTCCTCAAAGCGATGGCACGTTACGGCAGATTGGCTACAACCAAGCGTTCGGTCTCCGCAAAGTTGCCGATGCCACACCCCATGACCTAGGCGCACCCAACGAACATCCTTGGGAGAAGACTAATTATACCAGCTACCAAGATTGCAATCTTTGGAAAGACCTGTCTTGCGATTTTGTCCTGCAAATCTACCGAGATTTTGTACTTACAGGTGCAACTGATTGGGCTTTTTTGTGGGACTGCTGGCCTGCTATTGTGAAAACGCTCGCATATCTTAAGACCTTTGATTTAGACCAAGACGGCATTCCCGAAAATTCTGGCGCACCCGACCAGACTTTTGACGATTGGCAACTGCGGGGAGTCAGTGCCTACTGTGGTGGGTTGTGGTTAGCGGCGCTAGAGGCAGCGATCGCAATTGGTCAAAAATTAAGTGAGGGCGACTTGCCGGACGAATCGCCAATTCAGGAAGCGATCGCCACCTATCAAACTTGGTTAGAACAATCTAGCGCTATCTACCAGGAAAAACTCTGGAACGGTCGGTATTACTGGTTAGATAGCGAAAGTGGTTCAGATGTGGTCATGGCAGACCAATTATGTGGGCAATTTTATGCTCGGTTACTAGGGTTGCCTGACATCGTGCCCAACGAATGTATCAGTACAGCCCTAACAACCATCTACAATGCCTGCTTTCTTAAGTTTCACGATGGTCAGTTGGGTGCGGCTAACGGTGTTAGACCTGATGGTTCTCCTGAAAATCCCGATGCGACTCATCCCTTAGAAGTTTGGACAGGAATTAATTTTGGGCTAGCAGCTTTTCTGGTGCAGATGAACATGAACTCTGAGGCGTTCCAACTTACAGAAGCTGTGGTGCGGCAGGTTTACGAGCATGGTCTGCAATTCCGCACGCCAGAGGCAATCACCTCAGTTGGCACATTTCGCGCTAGTCACTACCTCCGCCCTATGGGAATTTGGGCAATTTACTACGCCTTAAACCGTCATTAGTTACTGGCCGCAACTCTCGCTAAGCAATCGGGCGTTGCTTAGTTTAGAGTATGAATCAATCTTTGCAACTTTGCGCCTCTGCGCCTTTGCGAGGAATCCTCATACCGTCATACTGCAACGCCAGCAATCGCTTCGCTAGTAACCAATGACTATGACTACTAGTCGAATCTATGGAGTGACTTTTCCTTTAACCGCTTCCAAGGCTTGCTTCACTTTGTCTTCGACAGAGCTAGCGCCTTGAGAATTCTCCGGTCGGCTCATCTTGTTGATGTCGGCGTCGCCTTGAACCTCATTGAGACCTTTATTGGCTTTAGCCTGTGTTTCCTGACGTGAATAAGGGTCTTTTTGAACAGCCTCTTGTGCTTCTCGTTCAATCCCTCGTAGTTGAGCTTCACCTTGTTGAGGAGCAGTT
>CAXUIV010000114.1:0-7818 GCA_964250875.1 uncultured bacterium | reverse complement strand
TCACCTTGTTGAGGAGCAGTTTTGGTCCCAGTAGGGTTGATAGGAGCGCTGTATGCGGGAACAGCATGTGAGAACAGTAGCAAGGCGCAAATGCAGGCGGCTAGAACGAAGCGAGCTGGACGCAGTGCGGACAAATGGAGGTGAATAGAGCGCATACCGAGTTTCTCCTGTTATGTCGGTAATTATTATTGAAGTTATTGAAAGGGGATTAATTAAAACCCTGAACAACCACCCAAACAACCCTCAGTTATACCTCAAACAGTCGGTTTAGATACATCTACAGCAAGGCAGATTATGTTAAAGCTTATTAATTAATGTTTTCTAGGCGAATACGTGGGTCTACAGCCTTAAGCAGCAAATCTGCCATCAGGTTGCCCACTATGAGCATGACAGCACCCATAATCAAGCTTCCCATCACCAAGTAGAGATCTTGAGCCTGCACAGCCTGTAAAATCAATCTTCCTAGCCCAGGCCAGTTAAAAAAGTACTCGGCAATAAAGGCACCGCTTAACAAGCCTGCTAACTCAAAACCCAAGAGGGTAATCAGAGGATTAATCGCGTTGCGTAGGGCGTGAACGTAGATTACCCGATTCTCTGGGAGTCCTTTAGCGCGAGCAGTCTGAATGTAATCCTGACGCAGGACGTCTAGCAATTCGCCGCGAGTGATACGCTGTAACCCAGCAAAGCTGGTGACGCTGAGAGCTATGGTTGGTAGAACCATGTGCCAGCCAGTATCCAGCAATTGACCCAAAGGCGAGAGATCTGCGTGATTTATGCTCTCCTTTCCACCTACAGGGAAAAGGGGAGAGGTATTTTGCGCCCAGATCAGCAGCAGCAGGGCAGTGATAAAGCTGGGAAATCCTTGTCCGGCATAGCTGAGCACGCGCAAAAGGCGATCAATCCAATGGTTTTGCTTCACGGCAGCAACAATGCCGAGTGGAATCGCGATCGCCCAAGTGAGAATTAAAGAGGCGATCGCTAAGAGCAGCGTTGCCGGTATCCGCTCTGCCAACAGCGATACAACAGAGCGCTGGTAAGCAAAACTTGTGCCAAAATCCCCCTGTGTCACAATTCGCCATAGCCAAAGTCCATACTGCTCTGGCCAAGACTTGTCTAACCCAAACTGCCGTCTTAGCTCCTCGATTCGTTCTGGCGAGATTTTGGGATTTTGCCTGAGTGTATCTAGATAATCGCCTGGAGCCAGTTGAATGATAAAAAACGAGAGTGCTGACGCTAACAGTAGGGTCAGCAGCGCCTGTAACAGTCGTTTCGATACAAAGACAACCGTCTCGTTATTGACTAGCCCTGTTAACCACTCGCGGCCCGCTGCCAAAGACCTAGTAGAAGTCATAATATTTTGTTCGTTGTTTGTTGTCCCTTGTTCGTTGTTCGTTATTTGCTGTCACTGACAACAGACAATTAATATTCAACCAGCGTTACAATGGGCACATCGGGCAGATGCTTACGTCCCTGTAAATCCCTTAGCTCGATAATAAAACCAAAGCCCAATAGCTCGCAGCCAGCTTGCTGCACCAATTTGGCTGTGGCACTCGCCGTTCCACCAGTGGCAATGAGGTCGTCTACAATTAGCACCCGGCTTCCTGGCTGCAAGGCATCTTGATGTACCTCTAATCTGTCCATGCCATATTCTAGTTCGTAATCAATACAGTGAACTGCTGCTGGCAGCTTGCCTGGTTTACGAACTGGAATAAAACCAGCACCTAACTTGTAAGCTAAAGGTGCGCCAATGATGAAGCCGCGTGACTCCATTCCCACCACGTAATCCGCCGTCAGTTCCATATTGAGGCACTGCTGTGTGAGGTCGTCAATCATGTAGCGTAGTCCATCTGGATCGCGCAAGAGCGTGGTGATGTCCCGAAACAAAATACCAGGTTTGGGAAAGTCGGAGACGTCACGAATGAGGGATTTTAGATCCATGAGTATGTGAGGGAGAAGGGGCAGGGGAGGCAGAGGAGGAGGGGATACCTGGAAAATCGTACACTAGAATGTTGTACTGTTTTAGATTGACGCTGTTGTTCTCTGTTAGGCTGACGGTCATCAAAACCCGGATTAAGCTAGGAAAGGAATTATAGTGTCTTCAGGAGTAGTGAATCCTCAGTGTCGCTGCCAGTGTCGCTGCCAGTACCGCTGCAACATTAGTTATGGCTATACGTCTATTATTCCAGTCTGACAATCTGTTTAAAGTTTGTTTTGCAATCCTTCACCCGCCCAGCTTGTTAGGATGAGTGCTTCTGTGAGCGTAATGCCGTTAGATAGTTCAGCCGTCCAGTTAAATCCGCTGATTTTGGACAGTTTACCAGACCCACCTGTAGAGGAGCGGCGGTTTTCCCGCCATACTAGGCTACAAATTGATCTGATTTTGCTAGCAATTGAGGCCCTAGAGCTGGGTGGTTCTGAAGCAATCCTGGCAGCAACTGATGAGCTGGGACTTCAGGGGATTATTAGAAATCGCGTCAACCTGTGGCGACTGCGTAGTACAAACCCACTGCGACGCTCTCATACACGCCGTCCTTTGAGCTTGGTTGAGGCCAAAGCACTTGTAGTAATTGCCTGCTACTTGGCGCGTCGGTTAACATTCCTAATCCGTGAGTTACTACTGATCTATCAAAGGATGAGTGATAAGCAGATGCCACTGGAACAGAATTTACGGCTGGCAAACTACCTGGAGCGCTTCCGAACCCATTTCCGTAGCCGGATGAACCCACGACGTTCTGGTGTAGTTGCTTACAGTTCTGATGAAAAGCTAGACAAGCTAGCTATTAGTCTGTTAGAACAATTGCTTTTCTGCACTGGCACAGCTGGAATACAGCGGTTTTGGATCAGCCTGTTTGATGGGGAAGCGGAATGACAATTCAACGCAAGTACAGTTTGCCTAACTGCACGCTGATTATAGAGGGTTTAAGTAGCCCCCCATCTGGTAATGGTCAGGCTGAGGTGCGACCCTTACTCTCCATGCTGATCAATGCTGAGTGTCACTTTAGTGCCACCAACACAACTCTGACTGGAGGTCGCGACTTTTTTGAAGGCTTAGTGACGACAGTTAGTGCCTATGCTCAGGAATTCTTGAGCAAAGTGCCTCACCCACAAGCCCACCAAGCAGGGTTGGTGCAGTTGCAAAGAGTTGACAGCAATTGGCATCGGTTAACTGTATCAGGGACTGAAGAGGCGGCTCAACAGCCAACTCAGGTTGATTTAACTACGGTTCAGCTGTTCGATCTCGTGGAGGCGGTAGATCAGTTTTTTGCTGACAGCAAAACACTACCAGATCTACCGCCGCAGTTGAAAATAGCAGCCCGACGCCGCTCTAGCCAAATGGGAGGGCAAGCAGTGCCAGCTGCTGTCGGAGTGTCAAGCTTAGCCTTAGCCGCGATCGCCGCTTTCTTGGTGCCGATTCCCCCGGTTCAGCGTCCTACTCAACCTACACAGAAAAACACTACATCAACCACTACTACCTCAACTAATAGTGCGTCTAACCAGTCGGCTGCCAGCCCCACACCGCTTGCGGCATCACCACCGACTACAGCACCGACTACGGCATCACCAACCACAGTCGCTACGACGACTCCAGCAGCATCCCCTTCAACTACAGATTTAGAAGCAACTCTAAATACCGCACCAGAAATCACTGATTCATCCCAGCTCTACACCTTGACTCGAAAACTGCGCGACCAAATCGACCAAAACTGGAAGACGCGGTCCAAGGTGAATCAAGACTTGGTCTACCGTGTAAGTGTAGCCTCTGATGGCGCAATTATCGGTTACAAGCCAATCAACGAAGCAGCTGGCAATCTCGTTGACCGACCCCCACTACCTGGCTTAGTTTACACTCCTGCTGCTAAAAATAGCGCCCCTACTCATGACCCGATCGCTCAATTTAAGGTGGTGTTTACCGCTAAGGGAGTGCCGCAAGTTAGCCCCTGGCAAGGGTATAAGCAGCCGCCGCCAAAGGTTCTGGGAGGGATCACCGATCCGAAGCAACTGGGGGATTTGAAACAAAAAGTCTACGAGCAAGTCCGGCAAAATTGGAGCGGCACTCCCAAGTATCGCCGAGATCTCATTTACCGGGTAGCAGCGAACAAGGATGGAGTCATTGCCGACTATGAGCCGAATGACCAACCAGCCCATGACTACGTTAACGAAACTCCCCTGCCAAAGCTAGCCCACCTTAACTCAGGCTCAGGGAAAGGTGCTGTTAAAACTCAAGATTCCCTTACCCAGTTCAAAGTCGTATTCAAGCACAACGGCGTGTTAGAGGTTGGTCCGTGGTGAGGCATTTTTAAGAAGCACAGGACTATCTTATAGTTCTTGCTCGTACTACACGATACTACCCAAACGTAGTTATCGACTAATTAAGTGCCTGAGTAGTAAAAATGGTGCAATTTGCAAATGGCTACGCCTGACGTGTCTGAGTTTTTAAAAACCGCGCATCAAAGCATTAAAACTAAAGGCGTAAATGAGCCTTGATATGCTGATTCAAACTCGTCAACATCCATTTCTGCTCGCGCTTGACCAGACGGCGCTACTTGTAATCGATCTGCAAAATGATTTTTGTCATGCTGATGGTTTTTGTAGCAATAGCATAGGTGCCGATATTTCAAGAGTTCGTACCATCATTCCTTCAATTCAAAAGGTGATTGATTGGGCAAGAACTCATGGGATACTTGTGATCTACACCAGAGAAAGCCACAAACCCGATCTCTCTGATGCTACTGCCTGCAAGAAACTACGGTATAACAATGCAGGCTACCCACTCGGAACGCTTGGAAAAATGGGGCGATTTCTCATTCAAGGAGAGCAAGGATGCGCTTTGATTGATGAGTTACAGCCCCTAAACACAGAACTGCAAATTGACAAACCCGCACAATCTGTTTTCATCGGAACGAATCTTGAAGAGATTCTGCATCAGCACAATATCACTCACTTGCTATTTACCGGAGTGACAACAGAATGCTGTGTTTTGGGAAGCTATCGTCAAGCCAGCGATTTAGGGTTTTATGGATTGTTGCTGGAAGATTGTTGTGCGGCCTATTCTGATCGAGAACACCAAGCCGCGATCGAGGTATTGTTGGGAGAAAACGGCGCTATCGGGTGGGTTACATCTTCGGATCGATTGTTGAGTGTAAGGGAAACCTTCCTTCAGGGCTGTCTCACCACACCGGAAAATCGCTCTCTGCGGTTCGTTAACAACAAACTGCTCACGAATCCAACAGAACTGCTATAGCTTCTAAACAAATCACCAGAGGCTTAAAAAATGGCTAGGAATAAACCTGTTTGTGAACAATGGTTTTCGACCCAAAAGATCAACGATGGACTTTACTTGATTAGCGAACCGCATTATTACTGGTGGAATCGCGCTAATTTATGGCTGATCAAAGGACGTAACCAAGATCTACTGATTGACACAGGATTAGGAGTTTCTAGTTTACGTCAACACATTGCCTCGCTAATAGATAAACCGTTACTGGCGATCGCCTCTCACATCCATTTTGATCATGCTGGCGGTATGTACGAGTTTGAGCATCGCGCCATTCATGCCGCCGAAGCCGATGCCTTGCGAACTGGTGACGATCACGAAGCCTTGTGTTCCCCTGAACAGGGTTGCGTGTTAGAAGAACACTTCGAGCAATTGCCTCATCCTGAGTTCAGGGTAAAACAGTATACCCTGCAGGGTGCCGAACCGACTCAAATTTTGCAAGAAGGCGACGTGTTGGATTTGGGCGATCGCGCATTTGAGGTTTTGCATCTACCAGGGCATTCCCCTGGATGTATTGGCTTATACGATCCGCAGCGTGATGATTTGTTTTCTGGCGATGTGATCTACGATGGCGATTTGTTAGACGAACTTCATTGCAGTCACATTCCCACTTACATTGCCAGTTATGAACGATTGCAAAAGCTTCCTATTCAAACTGTGTATCCAGGGCACTATCAAATCTTTGGTGAAGAACGCTACCAGCAGATCATCATTGAGTATTTGGAACTTAGAAGAAAGCCAAGTTGTCCCTCAGAGCAAGCTACTCCAAAAAATGGTTTCTCCGCCATTTATCAACGTTGATACATCCAGTAGTCACGGCGCAATCGTTTACGAACAACATGTAGAGACGTTACATGTAACGTCTCTACATGGAAACCCGATTTCTACCGTTAAATAACGCGAACGCTAGAGCGATTTTACGAGAGAGTCATCGTATAGCGTCTTGACATCAATCGGTTTAGAAATCGTTTTGAAATCATACGCGGATTTTGCAACCAAGTCGAAACTCTTGATAGCGTTGTTGGGATTTCCCAAATTGAATCCAATCGTCTTATTGCCCTCAATGTCAAATATTGTGATGCCAGTCAGCTGATCGCGGAGTTCTTCAGGTTTAATTCCCAGTTTTCCGGCTGCCGCCGCGATCGCGCCTGGATCCCCCGCCTTCACCAGTTTGATTCCTTGATTCGCTGCTTTGAGAAAGGAGAGCAATTCGGGTCTGCGATTTGCAATCAGGTTAGGGCGTGTAACCAAAACATCCGCAATCAAATTTGTTCCTTTGGAGCTAAAGATAATATCTCCACCCCCTGCTTTCGCTGCCTTGTTGAGAAACGGTTCATAGGTCACGGCGGCATCAACTCGTTTAGCGCTAAAGGCCGTTGCCGCATCGGGAGCAGGCAGATCCTTAATGGTGATATCTTTCTCAGTCAGCCCACCTTTTGTGAGGTATGCTCGCAACAAAACTTTCTCAAATAGAACATCTTCACGAGCTAGAGTTTTGCCCTTCAATTCTGCTGGCGCTTTGATTCCGCGTCCGATAATGCCATCCGAACCGTTTGAGTAGTCGCACAGAAAAATGATTTTAAGGGCAGGATCTTTGCCTGCAATTTGAATCACATCTCCCACCGTCAGCCAAGCGAGATCAATCTTATTAGACAGAAATGCCGTAATCTCCTCTGTATTTGACTGAAACAAAGTGTCCTGGATTTTGAGTCCGGCTTGCTCGTAAAAGCCTTTTTTCACAGCGGCGTTATGACCGGAATAACCAGACCAAGGGTTGGTGCCAACGCTGAGTGGTTGAGATGCCTGAGACTGTACTTGAGGCTGGGTAGAACTACTTGTTGCAGTGTTATTTGCAGATTGAGGAGAACATGCAACTGCCCACAACAGGGCGACTAAAGCCAATGCGACCAGTTTGATTGAACGAAAATTAAACATCTAAAAATTCCTTTGAGAATGTGAAATGAATCACAAAAGAGATAGATCTAAGAATCAAAAACTCCGAAAGAGCCGTAACAGACCACCGCTGTTAGTCCCAAGTTAGGGTGGTAACGTACCATCAACCGGCACCCATCCGCCTGAGACTTTTGCAAACAACGGACAGCGAATCGGTGCCGTTACGAGACTTGGATAAGCGGGATTGATCGCTCCCAGTTTGTCAACCCAAGCATTCGTCTCCTTAACTGCGGTGACGATGCCAACCACATCGGCACCAATCTGTTTCATCAGGGCAAGTTCTGCAGAGAGGGTGCCTCCTGTACTCACTACATCTTCTACGAGAATGACGCGCTTACCTTCCAGACGCTCTAGCAGTTTTGGGTCAATGTATACTGTCTTCGGAATCGTTGGACTGGTAATCGAACAGACGGGAACAGAGAGTTCTTCTTCATACCAAAATTTACGCGAATAACCCAAGGGCACGTAGCGCTCATGTCCTAATTTCCTAGCAACGCTCGACGCATACACCATTCCCAACGTTGGCATCCCAACCACGACTTCAGGATGGCGATCGCGAATGCAATCCGCCATGTAAGTCGAGAGGCGAT
>CAXUIV010000113.1:0-10301 GCA_964250875.1 uncultured bacterium | reverse complement strand
GCGGCAAATTTTCGCACTTGCCAGTGGGCATCTTGTAGGGCTGTTTTAAGGGCGGGGACTGCGGTTTTAGCGGCGTGAGTTGTTAGAGCTTGGGCAGCATTCCGTCGCACCTCCCAGTCAGGATCGGTGATGAGCGCCGTTGTCAGCAAATCCACCGCTGCTGGATCGCTTAAATGAGCCAGTGTTAGGGCTGTCGATCTTCGCACAATTTCGGAGGGGTCTGTGAGTAAGTCCAAGGCGGCAGGACAAGACTCCACCTGATTGAGATAGCGGAGAGTGGTGACAGCTGCTTCTCGCAACTCAGCCTGTTCTGATTGAAAAAAAGGAAGAATACTAAATAGGGAACGGGCGTCATGGATTTGTCTGAGCAAAACTAGACTGTGAAGTTGCAAATTCCCGTCTGGCTGCTGTAACGCCTCTAAGAGGAGCGACAAATGCTGTGGCGTGACCAATTCGTGCAAGGCGGTGAGGGCTGCTGTCCGAATCTCGGCACTGGGTGACAGGAGACACTGCATCAACGCTGGCACTGCAACCGGGTCGGCTAGTTCCCCTAATGCGGCGATGGTCAGCTTTTGAATCGCAATGCTGGAATCTTTTAGGACAGGAATCAGGAAGTTGACCGCAGCTTCATCCCCCAGATGCTGTAAGTTTTTGACAGCAACGAGGCGATCGCTTTCTGAATCCGACTGCAACATTTCCACCCAGGGCGTAAGTTCTGAGTCAATTGTCATTTCAGTCACCGCAACAAGAATGGAATTTGCACAGTAATGGCGTTGGTGGGACATTCCTTCTCACAGGGAAGACAGAACCAGCATTCGTCATATTTCATGTATGCTTTGCCTGTTTCTGGGTCCTTTGCCAACACATCTAGAGGGCAGACTTCAATGCAGGCCACACACTTTTCTAAACATTTGGATTCGTCCACAATGACTGGAACATCCACTCGCGCAGTAATTAGAGCCATAAGTTATCTCAATTAACGTGTCGATACAGTGTATTCTTGGGTCAAATCGACGTCCACCGCATAGGGTTCTACGGGACGCTTGAATAGCACCATTTGTCCTGCTGCATCCTGCTGTAAATTCACATGACAGAACCATTCGTCATCGTTTTTCTCTGGGTAATCAACTCGGTAATGATACAGTCCCCAGCGGCTTTCACGGCGAAACAGGGAGGCCCGTGCTGCCATTTCCGCACAGTCCCGAATAAAATGCACTTCCAGGCAGCGCATTAACTCGTGGGGATCGCGGGCACCCATTTGTTCTAGCGTTTCGTGATAGCGCACGAAGTGGTTGAGTCCAATCTCCATCTTGTTGGTAACTTTGGGAGGCTGTAGGTAATCATTCACTAACCGCCGCAGTTTGTACTCTACCTGCGTGTGAGGAATACCATGAGGTTGACTCAAAGGTTTGTAGATGCGCTGCTGTTCTGCTACCAGTGTGTCTGGATCGGGTTCTAAGTGTTCTACATCCTTCAGATATTCGACAGCGTTTTCACCCGCTAATCGTCCATAGACAAATGCCCCAATCATATAATTGTGGGGAACACTAGCCATATCCCCAGCAGCATAGAGTCCAGGAACTGTTGTTTCGGCTTGATCGTTCACCCAAACCCCAGAAGCACTGTGTCCACTACACAACCCAATCTCAGAGATATTCATCTCAATGCCGTGGGTCCGGTAGTCTTCACCTCGTCCGGCGTGGAAGCGTTCCCGGCTAGGCCGTTCATTAGACCAGAGGATCGACTCAATCTCAGAAATGGTATTGTCATCGAGGTGAGATAGCTTGAGTTGAATCGGACCCTTGCCAGAATTCAGTTCTTTCCACACCTCCAGCATCATCTGACCGCTCCAGTAGTCGCAGTTGATGAAGCGATTTCCTTCCGCATTGGCAGTATAGGCACCAAAGGGACCCGCAACATAGGCACAGGCCGGACCGTTGTAGTCCTTAATCAGAGGATTGATCTGAAAACATTCAATATTGGTTAATTGGGCTCCGGCATGATAGGCCATTGAATAGCCATCCCCCGCATTGGTAGGATTTTCGTAGGTGCCGTAGAGATAGCCTGAGGCGGGTAGGCCCAATCGTCCGCAAGCTCCAGTGGAGAGAATGACTGCTTTTGCCTGAATGATGACGAGATCGCCACTACGCCCATCGAAGCCGATCGCCCCGATCGCCCGTCCATTCTGTACCAGCACCCGCGTTGCCATCACCCGGTTCGTGACATTAACTCGATGCCGCTTGACCTGACGACTCAAAATGGTTTTTAGGTCTTTGCCCTCCGGCATGGGCAACACGTACTTGCCCACCCGATGCACCTGCTTTAGATCATAATTGCCTTGGACATCCTTCTGGAACTTAACGCCCCAGCTTTCTAACTCCTGAATCGTTTCGTGGCCCAGTTTGCCAGTCTGGAGAACAGCTTTCTGATTCAAAATGCCGTCGTTGGCGATCGTCACTTCACGGGTGTATTGTTCTGGCGTGGAGTGACCAGGAATGACTGCCGTGTTGACTCCATCCATGCCCATCGCGATCGCTCCACTGCGTCGGATATTTGCTTTCTCTAAAATCAGCACATCGGCTTCTGGGTTGGCTTGTTTGGCTTTAATGGCAGCCATTGTTCCGGCAGTGCCTCCACCAACAACCAGGACATCGGTTCTCATGGACTGAGTATTCACCTGAAGGCTCACGCAAAACTCCTCTTGTTGAAAATGAGACAAACTTTTGCTCGGACAATCAGATAGATTCTGAGGAATCATTTTGACGCCTTTCTATTTTGCAATAGATGTAGCGTGTTATATATCAATGTCTTTTATGGATCGATAGAATAATTGAATGAGTGGAATCAAATAACAAAATATAGCCAGTTGAATTTTGAAATATGGAAGTTTATCAAGTTAGAGTTTTCTTAGAAGTTGCTCGTCATCTCAGCTTTACTGATGCAGCCGCTGCTCTGAATCTGACTCAACCTGCCGTGAGTGCCAAAATTAAATCACTGGAATCTGAATTAGGAACACCATTGTTTTATCGGTTGGGGAGAAAGGTTGAACTCACGGAAGTAGGTCGCTTTTTACTAGATGAAGGACACAAGCTGATTCAAATTGAAAATCAGCTCGTGCAAACGATTGGAGAAATCAAAAAAGGGAAGATTGGCGATCTCAAAATTGGCTGTACAACCGCGATCGCAGAAGGCTGGCTGCCGGAGGTGCTGTTCAACTACCGCAAACAACATCCAGACATTCAGACAAGCTGCGTCGTGTTTGAATCGCTTGAATCTCTGTACCGAGCGATGAACACTCATCAGGTGAATATTGGCATTTCTGATAATAGCTTTGAGAGATTTTCAGAGATTGCAGCAATCAGCATTGGCACAATCCGCTATTCTGCCTTTGTTGCTGCCGATCATCCTTTAGCCAAGCGAAGCTGGTTGAGTATCAAGGAGTTGAAGAATCATCCTTGGGTTGTGCTGTCATCATGTTCTCCAAGTCGCTTAGTGTTTGAGTCTCGATTGAGAGAACTAGGGCTAGCGCTTGAGGAGTTTTCGCAACTGGAAACGATTGACACCATCAGCCTGATGCGAACTTACATTACGAGAGGAAACTATTTAGGCTTTGCTTCTGAGTTTGAGTTCAAATTTGATTGTCAGGCTGGAACATTAGTAGCAATCCCACTACAGGAATTTGCCTTGTCAGGAAGTGTGTATTTGCTAATGCCACAACCCAAGGCATTAAACGGGGACGATTTGAATGGATCTGTCCGAAGGAGCCGATCGCCCCACCTTGATGGGGTGCAAAGATTCATCGCCTTGGCCCAGAAATCAAACATCAATGCTCCTGATGCTTCAACTATTCGCTTGCGATCGCCAAACTTTCTCCTCCGGAATGCCAATCCACACAAGCCGGAAACGCTGACTCTATCGATTGGTGTGCAAAACCGCACGATTCCGGCGATCGCGGCAGGGTTGATCATGCAGCGGTTGGGCTTGCTCGAACACTTTTTGCCAACAGACGGACGCTACAGTGCGACGCAGTATAGAATTCATTGGTCAGATTTTGCAACGGGTGCTCCAATTATCAATGGGTTGCATGCTGGAGAGTTAGATATCGGCGTTTTGGGTGACTATCCGCTGTTGTTGAGTGCTGTGCAACCTGACTTGGAGGCTCAAAAAACTCGTTTAGTCAGCTTTGTTTCGTTGAACCCCGACGGTTCGTGTAACGCGGTGATTGTGCCACATCAATCCAACTTAGAGAGTATTGAAGACCTACGCGGACGAGCGATCGCCGTTCCATTTCACTCTTCAGCTCACAGTATGGTGATGCGATCGCTGCAAGCTGCCAACCTTTTGGGTGATGTCCAACTTGCATCTCTGGAACATCTCAACTCTACTAAAGCGTTTGAGTTTCCGCTTCACTTAGCTGATAGTTACGCGCACTTTGCCCCATTTCACGATGTCGCTTGCCGCCAGGGCAAGTTTCGCTACCTATTAGATCGGCGTTTAGAAAAACTGCCCGTGTTCTACGGAGTTGTCGTTCGAGCGGAAATGGCAGAACGTTACCCCGAAGTTGTAGTCGCCTACTTGAGAGCGTTGATGGCTGCTCAACAGTGGTACGATCGAACTCCTGCGGCTCTGGCGTTGGTGAGCCAGTGGACACATGTAGAGGCTGAGATTGTAGCTCAGATTCTAACTGGTTCAGCCCAAGAGGATCGGCCTGGACGCTTTTTCTCAGAGATGAGAATTCGCCCCGATCTGTTAAATTTACACGTTGCTCAACTCTGTGGTATTCCCGGTAATGAGAGTTTGAAGTCGGTTGACTGGAATGCTTGGATTCAGCCGGAATTCTTACAGCAAGTCAGTTTATAGCCCAAGCTGCATTCAATCCACTTACCTTGCTGGATATGCCTCAAAGCAATTGATAAGGTGGTGAGTTGCACGCTCGACGAATGCAGCGAACCGCCGTGACGCCCGATACGGATAACCGCACACAACCAGATCGGCAGCACTATACTCCAGTTGACTATCCCTAGGAAGAGGCTTCCGATACGGCTACAAACTGGAGAAATTAATATCTCTATAACTATCCTCCCTCAGATAGATTCTACGGTATATCGATCAAATTACTGTAGCCTTAACGCGTTTAACACATTGAATTCAGAAATAGCTGAATGTAGCTTTCTTAGTCTTAAAACTCTTCATCATTCCAATTTGAGGCTCGAATGTTTCCAAATCGAGAGAGACTGCCTTCGCTGCTAGCAGAATGGCATAAGGGTGTCAATTTACTCAAACAGCACTCAACTAAAACCTTCACCCTACTATTTGCTGTTGGTGTTAGCTTGAGTCTGATTCTTT
Source organism: uncultured bacterium (assembly GCA_964250875.1). GTDB lineage: Bacteria > Cyanobacteriota > Cyanobacteriia > Cyanobacteriales > Chroococcidiopsidaceae > CAXUIV01. The sequence goes on along the minus strand of CAXUIV010000113.1, from coordinate 4,955 downwards.
CTGCTTGTTCTCTAAATAGCTCAGTTCTTTCTGCGTCTATGCCAACGTTCAGCATCGGGCAAAACCCAGAAAAATTGGTTCGTATTGGTCATCAGAAATTTGGTTCTCTCAGCTTACTGAGGGCAAAAGGAGATTTAGAGAAAAAGTTAAACTCACTCGGTCTATCGGTGCAATGGAATCAGTTTTCAGCCGGACCACAACTCCTGGAAGCTTTAAACGCTGGTCGCCTTGACTTTGGGCATACAGGGGAGACTCCACCAATATCGGCTCAAGCCGCTGGCGCACCTCTGCTTTATATTGCCAGTTCGCCTCCCAATCCAAAAGGGGAAGCGATTCTAGTCCCTAAAAACTCTCCAATTCGCACCTTAGCTGACTTAAAAGGCAAAAAAGTGGCGATGAACAAAGGCTCTAATGTGCATTATTTGGTTGTACAGGCATTGGAGAAAGCCAAATTGCAGTACACCGACATTAAGCCAGTCTTCATTCCTCCAGCTGATGCTAGAGCCGCATTCGAGCGGGGAAAGATAGATGCCTGGGCAATTTGGGATCCATATTACGCTGCTGCCGAGCAAGCTACGGGAGCCAGAATCCTCACAGATGCTACAGGTATAGTTGCCAACCGAGAATTTCTTTTTGCCTCCGCCACCTTTGCCAAGAAGCATCCTGACCGGCTTAAAGTCGTTTTAGATGAAGTCAAAAAGGTAGATGAATGGGCGAAGCCTAGACCAAAGGAAGTCGCAGAAATACTCTCACCTTTAATTGGGATCGAGACTCCTGTTTTGGAGGAGGTGGCGAAAAGAAGAGCTTATGGAGTGGAACTCATTAGTGAGGAAGTTGTCGCCTACCAGCAAAAGCTTGCTGACACATTTTTTCGCCTGAAATTAGTTCCCAAAAGAGTTGATGTCAAGAAAGTCGCTATGGTCTCTCAAGCAGGAGCTTAAAGATGAAACGCCGCTCTAAACTAGCGCTTCGACAGTTAGTCCCTTGGACATTGCCCATTGTTCTTATTATTGTTTGGCAGATCCTGGTCAAATCTGGCTGGCTCTCTACCAGAGTCTTGCCTGCACCTACAGATGTTTTGGTAGCAGGAATTAGTCTAGCCAGGACAGGGGAATTGTGGCGAAATCTCATCATCAGCACGATCCGCGCTGTCATCGGGTTCCTGATTGGGGGCAGTATCGGGTTTGGGTTGGGATTGCTGAATGGTCTTGCTCGCCCAGCGGAGGAAGTCCTGGATACCTCGGTGCAGATGATCCGGAATATCCCTCATTTAGCTCTGATCCCACTCGTGATTCTGTGGTTTGGTATTGGGGAAGAAGCCAAGATCTTTCTGGTTGCTTTGGGAGTCTTCTTCCCCATCTATTTGAACACCTTTCATGGAGTTCGCACAGTCGATCCAGAACTGATTGAGATGGCGAAGTCCTACGGCCTGCATGGCTGGTCTTTATTCAGGCAAGTGATTTTTCCAAGCGCCGTGGGTTCGATCTTAGTTGGCGTGCGGTATGCCCTAGGAATTATGTGGCTCACCCTGATTGTCGCCGAGACCATCACTCTTGACTCAGGTATTGGCTACATGGCAATGAACGCTCGCGAGTTTATGCGAACTGATGTTGTTGTCTTAAGCATTCTGCTCTATGCCTTGCTTGGCAAGATCGCGGATGTCGCCGCCAAAGCTTTGGAGGAAAAATGGCTGAAGTGGGATCCCACTTACCAGTCTAGCTAAGTAAGTTATGTCGTTTGTCAGTTGTTCGTTGTCCGCTGTCTATTGCCTCACTAGTAACAATGACGACTGACGATATCAAAGACCACGGACAAATATTAAGGGAGGTTTTTAAGATGGGAGCGCAATTAGGAGCGGGTGTGAAGGTGATGGGTCTAACGAAGATCTATGGTCATACTCAAGTGTTGCGGGGTCTAGATTTAGAGATAGCGCCAGGAGAGTTTATTGTGATTATGGGACGCAGTGGTGGCGGTAAAAGTACACTGTTGCGAATCATCGCTGGGTTCGAACGTCCCAATGACGGCGGAGTCTTAATTGATGAAGAGCCATTGCGGAAGCGAAACCGCTTGGCACGAACAATGTTCCAGAATGCTCGTCTCCTGCCGTGGAAGCCTGTCTTGGAAAATGTTGGATTAGGGTTGGACAACAAAGACTGGCGGCAAAAGGCAGAGAAAGCGCTACAGCAAGTCGGTCTTTTAGACCGGGCTAGGGAGTGGCCTGCTGTCCTTTCTGGCGGGCAAAAGCAGCGGGTTGCACTCGCCAGAGCTTTAGTCAGGGAACCACGCTTACTGCTGTTGGATGAACCGCTTGGTGCCCTGGATGCCTTAACTCGGATTGAGATGCAGCGGCTGGTTGAAAGCATCTGGCAGAAGCAAAAATTCTCAGCCTTCCTGATTACTCATGATGTAGACGAGGCAGTAACGCTGGCCGATCGCATCGTGCTGATTGAAGATGGTCAAGTGACAATGGATCGGCGAGTCTCACTGCCGCGCCCCCGCAAGCGCAAAGACCAAAAGTTCCTCGCTTTAGCAGAGGAAGTTCTAGAGCGGGTGATGGGTGACGAAGCAGGTTTGATTAATGGAGAAGAAGGTGCAGTTGAAGCACTGGCAAGTACCAGACGGTAAACACTCGAAATGCTTTGAAATGAGGTGTTTATGGGGGCTGAGGAAGCTGGCCCCCCAAAGCTGTGCGAAGTTGGGCTGAGATCTCGACAAGCGATCGCTTTCCCCGGTCTAGTACTGATGCTAGGCCCACGAAGTTATGAATCATCCCTTTGTATTGCCAGAGGCACACCTCAACCCCAGCCTCATGCAGTCGAGCGGCATAAGCTTCTGCTTCATCCCGCAGGACGTCATACTCAGCGGTGATAATGCAAGCTGGCGGCAGGTTGTTGTGACAAGGAGCTAACAGCGGTGAGGCATAAGGATTTTGTCCATCTACAGCATGAGTGAGGTAGTGATGCCAAAACCAGACCATCTCGTCCTTTGTCAAACCAAATCCGCCCTGCCCATATCCCCGGTAAGACTGCGTTTCAAATCCATATTGTGTCACCGGGTAAATGAGGAGTTGATACACCAGTGATGGTCCGCCTCTGTCTCGTGCCATGAGGCAAACAACAGCAGCTAAATTTCCGCCAGCGCTGTCTCCTCCCACAGCAATGCGAGTGGGATCGCCATTAAGAGCAGAGGCATTTTGCGCCACCCAGCTTGTAGCAGCGTAAGCATCTTCCACAGCGGCGGGAAATTTGTGTTCCGGTGCCAGTCGGTAGTCCACCGACACCACTATGCACTCTGCATGACTTGCAAGAGAGCAACAGACATAGTCTGCCCCATCCAGATCGCCCAGCACCCAACCGCCGCCGTGAAAGTAGACTAGCAAAGGTAAGCTTGCGCTATTTGGAGTGTAAATGCGGACAGGAATATCCCCAGACGTGCTAGGGAGAATGCGATCTTCTACACGCGCAACGGCAGGCGGCCTGAGGTTTCTATCCCTTAGTTGCGCGACCAAATCTCTCGCCTGTGTTGGTTCAAGAGAGGGAAGAGACGGCAAGCCCATTTGGCCGATTTGCTGCAAGAATTTTTCTACTTGTGGATCGAGAGGCATCAGAATTCTCTCCAATCCATATTTAAGGAGAACTCCTTAGTACGACTGCCGAAATCACTTAAAACCGTAAATGAGAGTAAAATTATGAGATGGCATATCAATTTTTTCCTTCAATTCCAGTCCGTACTTTTGAGCGGCTTTTGTGATGTCTGCAATGTCTTTTAGTCCCCATTCTGGCACTTTGTAGGAGAGCAGGGTGCTGTCAAATTCTTCATTTGACGGTGTTGTGTGCCTGCCATCAACTTTAAACGGGCCGTAGACAAATAAAAATCCGCCATCGCTCAGATGGTCTGCCGTGCAATTCAACATTGCATCCGCGATAGAAATTGGCGCAACCTGAAAGATATTGATACAGAAAATAGCGTCGAACTTCTGGTCACTCAAAACTGACCAGGTCTGCGGTTGAGTTAGGTCGAGCTTTATCGGCGGTTGAACGTTTTTAGCGTTCGTCTGTTGAATCAGTTGCCTGATATTCTCAAACACATCCTCATTCACATCTGAGGGTTGAAAACTCAGGTGCTGGAAATGGGGAGCAAAGTAGGTAATGTGCATACCACTACCGGAGGCAAACTCTAGAACGCGACCTTCGTTCGGTAATCTTCCTTTAAACAACTCCAGAATTGGTTCGCGATTTCGTTGGCCTGCCCAGGCAACGTAGGGACTAAGCGGATATGGATCGAGTTGAGGTTTTTCTAATATTGTCATTTGTCGCTCCTGTGTATTGGCAATTATTGAGAGTCTGTCAAATAGAAGGGAGAATTCATGCCGATATTGGCTTCTTTGGTTGTATCACCGTCAAAAAGCTTCACGGCAAGGTTTCCATTGACCTGTTTTGCAAATGGAATCAACAAGCCATTAATATAGTTTTGGGCATTTTCTAGAGAATCAAATTCGTAAAAACCACCAACAGTATGAGTGTTCACGCCACTCAACCAGGTTTTAGATTTCAATCCTGGGAAGTTCTTCATGTCTAAATTGATTGGCACCCAATCAATCTGACTGAAAGGAATAGCGACTTGGTACTCCGCATAGATGAAGACTTTACTCACAGTCATTTTTGGTTTTATCCTGAGTAATACTTTTGGTCGCTCGACTCATCGTAGAATAATTTAGGAGTATTTCATATTCCTTCCTGAAATACAAGTCCTTTAGCAAAAGAAGATCTATGGCAACGCACACAGTCATCGGTGGTGGCGATGTTCGGCTTCATGTTGAGGAGACCGGCAACCCCAACGGCAAATCCATTCTGTTTATCCACGGCTTTTCCCAAAGTCGATTGACCTGGCGCACCAGTGACTTGTACCCTCTTTTACAGAATCACCTATCTCTAGTAGCCAACTGAATCCTTACG
>CAXUIV010000112.1:0-10326 GCA_964250875.1 uncultured bacterium | reverse complement strand
TATGTTCTTTCATCGTGAATGACGGGAACAATAGCAACAGGAAAGAGCTAATCGCACGCAGAATTGTCACCTGGAGCCATTTAGACGAAGGCCTATGCCAGCAACATTTTTTTACGCAGATGCAGCCGACTTCGACGACCAACCGAATTCTCAGCGTTTTGGGCTGGGCAGTACTGTCGGTGTGTCAGAGCTACCGATGGAGGACTTGACTGATTTGGATATGGAGTCTACCGACTCGGCCAGCTTTGAGCAAGGTGCCAACCGTCGTACTACGGATTTGGTCCGTATATACCTTCAGGAGATTGGTCGAGTTCATTTATTGGGGCGGGATGAAGAGGTTTCAGAGGCCCAAAAAGTCCAGCGCCATTTGCGTTTGGTGGAACTACGCTCAAAAGCAGCTTTGAACGCGGACGAGGTGATTCAGCCTTACGTGCGATTAATGGAGGTTCAGGAGCGTCTGGCATCAAGCCTGGGACACCGGCCTTCTTTGGAGAGGTGGGCGGCTACTGCTGATGTAGCCCTAGCTGACCTCAAGCCGATTTTGGCCAGTGGGAAACGCCGCTGGGCTGAAATCGCGGGTTTGACGGCGGAAGAACTGGAGCAAATCCAGACGGACGGCACCCGCGCCAAAGAACACATGATCAAGGCCAACCTGCGTCTAGTGGTGTCAGTTGCGAAAAAATATCAAAATCGCGGTCTGGAACTATTAGATTTAGTTCAAGAGGGAACGCTGGGCCTAGAACGGGCGGTTGAAAAGTTTGACCCTACCAAGGGGTATCGGTTTAGCACCTATGCTTACTGGTGGATTCGCCAAGGAATCACACGGGCGATCGCGACTCAAAGCCGTACCATTCGTCTACCAGTTCACATCACAGAAAAACTCAACAAAATTAAGAAGGCCCAACGCAAAATTGCTCAAGAAAAAGGTCGCACTCCGACTATTGACGATATCGCCTTGGAATTAGAGATGACAGCTCCTCAAGTCCGGGAGGTTCTGTTACGGGTACCTCGCTCTGTCTCCTTGGAAACCAAAGTGGGCAAGGAGAAAGACACAGAGTTAGGGGAGTTGCTCGAAACGGATTGTGTGTCGCCTGAGGAGGTGTTGATGCGAGAAGCCTTGCACCGGGACCTACAGTACCTTCTAGCAGACCTCACTACCCGCGAGCGCGATGTTATTCAGATGCGTTTTGGTCTGGGAGAAGATGGATATCCCTACTCTCTGGCAGAAATTGGTCGGGCTTTAGATTTATCACGGGAACGAGTCCGTCAAATTGAGTCCAAAGCGCTCCAGAAGTTGCGGCAACCCAAACGTCGCAACCGGGTCCGGGACTATTTAGAGTCTCTTAGTTAGAAGATTGAATAGGGGTGATAAAAGTATGAAGTGTGAAAGATGAATTATCCTTTATCTTTTACCCTTCAACTTTCTCTCCATTCCTTAATGATGAACATTCAAGACTTAGCCCATGCCCTTAAGGGTCAGGTTGATCCGCTCCTAGATTTAGAGATTACAGGTGTCGGCACCATGGAAGAGGCAGGTCCCTCCGAAGTTACATTTTTGTCGAACCCTAAATATATTCGTAAAATTAAGGATTGTCAGGCAGGAGCTATCTTAATCTCTGCCAAATTCGAAGGTCCTCTCTCTATACCAGCCCTCTATGTTGAAAATCCCTACCTAGCTTTTGCTCAAGCGGTAGAGCTGTTCAATCACAAACCAATCCCCCCGCGAACCATTCACCCAACAGCAGTCTTGGGGCAACGAGTCACTCTTGGTAAAAACGTTGCGGTGGGAGCCTATGTTGTTGTTGGAGATGACGTCCAGATTGGGGATGATGTGACAATACATCCCCACTGCGCCATCTATGAAGGGGCAAGTATCGGAGCAGGCTCAATCCTCCACAGTCATGCTGTCGTCCGTGAATATGTGCGCCTAGGCCAACGAATCGTTCTCCAGAATGGTGCGGTCATCGGAGCAGACGGTTTTGGGTTCGCTCCACGCCAAGACGGCAGCTACTACAAAATCATGCAAGCAGGCACAGTTGTACTGGAGGATGACGTGGAGGTTCAAGTTAACTCCGCAGTCGATCGAGCCACTATTGGTGAAACTAGGGTAGGACGGGGAACAAAGATTGATAATTTAGTCCAGGTTGGCCATGGCTGTACCTTGGGAGAACACACTTTGCTGTGTGGCCAAGTAGGATTAGCCGGATCTACAAAAGTCGGCAACTATGTAACTTTAACGGGCCAAGTATCAGCCGCAGGGCACTTGACAATAGGCGATCGCGTGGTTGCAGCGATGAGATCATGTATTCTACAGTCGGTTCCTGCCGGAATGCAGGTAAGTGGATACCCTGCGATGGAACACAAGTCTTGGCTTCGTTTAATGACTGAACTCAAGAATCTGCTGCAAATCGCTCGCAGAGTCAAAAAGCTGGAACAGAGGCTGAATATGCAAGAGAAATGAGCGTTAAGTAGGTCGGTGAGAATAAACAGTTACTTGTTAGGGTCGGGCATGGGGCATAGGGCATGGGGCGTTGGTAGAGAACCAGCATTTTATATCCCGCAACATAGTTTGCTATATTTCCGCCCACTTGCTTAGTTGGTAATTAGTTGTTAGTAATACAAACAACTAACAACTAATTACCAACAAGACGCATTACTACTTGTTTTGACTGGACGTGGTCGCCTTCGGTCCAAGTGCGGCTTGGAAGAAATAAACTCGGTCACAATACTCGGATTGACTAGAACAGACAGTTTCTACAGTAACATTGCTGGCATTGCTGATATTTAATGGAATGCTTGTTTGCTTTGCAGGAGCGACTTCCTGAGAAGCAGCTAGCTTTCCGTCTAAGTATACGTTGACAGTCACAGGAGGAGTTGTCATGTTGTTGTCACGCATTCCAAATCCGAGGTCAAGCGTTTGAAACATCGGTTGGGACCGTTTGCCAGGTACAATGTTGCATGTGATCGACGCCGAGCGGTCTCCAGGGGCGAGATAAAACAGACTTGTGTAGACTTGCTTGTCTATAGAAATGTCAGTACTGTCTCGACTAGCGTTGCCCAGTCCACTGTTAACACACTTGGCCTTAAGTAGGAAGGTTGGGCGCTGTGCCTGTGCCGAGCGCTCACCTAGGCTAGCTACGGCAACAGCCAACATTGCCGCAACAATGACTTTTCTCATTAACTTGGTTTTTGACATGGAGAGTCGGAACTAGACAGAAGACGGTTACAGGTATCAATCTACCCGATCATTTGGCCGTAGCAAAGATCTATCAAGTTTTGCCTTCCTGTCACCCTGACTGGTTGAGCAGGTTGCCTAAGAAGGAGTGTGCGTGTTCTAGCGCAACGTGTCTGGGTTTACCCTTGAAGACAATTTGGTACTCGTTGCCGTCAGGTCCATCACCAAAGCCAGAAATAAGTTTGAGGTGGAAAGCTCTCTCCGCAAGTTTTCTAACTTCGCTCCTGAGAGCAGCTTTTGTGCCATTCATCTCTTACTGTCTCCTAAATGCACTCTTACATTTATATTCAGCATCTGTATATAATGTACCCTTCAAAAGACATAGGTAGGTGAGCAGGGCAGGGGGCATTGGTAGAAAGCTGGCATTTACATTTCGTAAGGTAGCTGCACCCACTCATTGTTGAGCTTGGGCAATTCAAATCTTTCACTAGCAAACCTCTGCGGCTGATTGGGATTTTCTAGATAATTTTACAAATTGACTGTGGGTGGGCTTTGATCTGCACTAATATCGAATTGTATTAATGACAGCATTTAAAGTGATTTTCAGTAGATTTTGGAATCGATAGGTATCAATTAGAGCAAACGTCGCCTCTATCGTTTGATTGAAAGTTGGATTATTAAGCCAGTCTGGCTTCCAATTCTAAGGGTGTTTAGCAAAATGGAGAAGTTTAATGATTCGAGAAAAAAGCACTGATACAGTTCGTGTTAATGCTAGAAGAACTGATGCGTTTGATGTTTTTAACTTTAAGCATTATGGCGGTCCGAACCCATACTTAAATACAGCGGCTATAGTGTTTGATTTTGCTCTGACTGAGGCCAGCTCACCTCGGAACCTGCAAGAGTACGTCTCGACGATCAGTGAGCGATACCCGCACCTCCATCTCTCGGAAACAGCCCAAACATATGCCGATTTGTTTGCCCAGACAGTGTCAGAAGTGGGAAAACTTGAGATGGGTTTACACTTAAATCTTTGGAGTGTAAAGCCATACCAGAATCACTTTAGGATTGGTGTTCAATCGCTGCACGGGCGCACAAGTCGAGCAGTCGTTTACGCTGTTTGGGACTGGTTTGAGGCTATCAATCAGGAACAAGAATTTTTATTTGAAGAGCAGATCAGAACACTTCAAAACATCTTCCGACAGTCTGTTTATGGCGGGCCGACAGTCTACGGCTTGCTGCGTACAGCTTACGAGAAAGGTATTCCTACCTTTTATCTGTGGGATGAGAGCCTCATGCAGTATGGCTACGGTAAAAATCAGGTTCGCGGTATAGCGACAACGTTTGACCGTGATAGCCACCTAGATTCAGATTTCACCACCCGCAAGGATGACTGCAAAGCTTTTCTCAGCACACTTGGCTTTCCTGTACCTAAAGGTGATATAGTCACCTCGTTTGAGGAAGCCCGTGCGGTAGCAAGAGAGATTGGCTACCCAGTAGCAGTTAAACCTGTAGTTGGCCACAAAGGAATTGGAGTGACAGCTGATGTGCAGGATCGGGAGGAGCTAGAATTCGCCTTTGGCAGAGCCATTAAGGCTATCGGCGAGGACCAGCCGAAGCAGGTGATCGTCGAGAAAAGCATTTCTGGATCGGATTTTCGCCTGCTGTGTGTCAACGGCAGATTTGTTGCTGCGACTGAACGCCGTCCAGCGTCAGTTGTCGGTGACGGCAAATCTACCATTGCTGAGCTGATTGATCGTGAGAACCGCACGGCAGCACGCAGGGACACCCCCACATCAGCACTGGCGAAGATTCAGTGCGACGAGGCAATGGAAATGTATCTAGATGAACAACGCTTATCTTTAGACAGCGTTGTTGAAGTGGACCGCACCGTCTATCTTCGCAAAGTCGCTAATCTGTCGGCTGGAGGCGTGAGTATAGATGCGACGCCCAATGTTCATCCTGACAATGTGGTGTTGGCGCAGGATATCGCGCAGCACTTCCAGCTCACCTGCATTGGGATCGATGCGATCGCTCCCAATCTTGCCACATCTTGGCGATCTGGTAACTTTGGCATCCTTGAAATTAATTCGGCTCCGGGTATCTTTATGCATGTCAATCCTGCTGTCGGTGAAAGCATTGATGTGCCCGCATACATTCTAGAAACCTTCTTTGAGTCTGAGGCAGTTGCGAGAATACCAATCATCACCTTTAACCGGATTTCAGTTGAAGACCTCCAAGCAACCATTGACCACATTCTTTTCCAACACCCAGACTGGACCGTTGGCGCTGTTTGCCGTGAAGCGGTCTTCGTTAATCGCTCCCAGAAAATCCTCAATAAGAGCTACAACAGCAATGTTCAAAACCTACTGCGTAATCCCAAGCTTGACCTGCTGATTGCAGAGTATGTGGAAGATGCCCTAGAAATAGAGGGAATGTTTTACCAAGGCAGCAACATGGTAGTTTTGGACAACCCAACAGAAACTGAGACGACGCTGGCACGGGACGTCTTCGACGACTCCACTGTAGTCACCAAGGAGGGAGGCAGCATCTCAATCCGCCGTAAGGGTCTGGTGGAACAGTACAGCCTTGGAGAAACAGAACCATTCACACGAGTGTATCTGAAGGAAATTGGAACAATTTTGTAGGCTGCTCAACCTGCTTTATGTAGAGACGTTGCATGCAACGTCTCTACATACTTTTCTGAACTTTGAACTCGTTACTGCCAAACAAAAACCCTAGCTTCATGCCCTCCCAAATCAATGGTGATGCCGTCCTCGCCAGATTCTACGTTGTAGTCGCCTGTCCATTCGTGCCACGTTCCAGCTGCTGGAAAGTTAGGAATGTGATATCCACCCAGAAAGTTCTCTGAGAAATTCGCTACCACGACTACGCGAGAACCTTCTTCATTCCAACGGCTGTAGGCGAGTACCTTCGCCTCTGGATTTTCGTGGATAAAGTCGATGTTTTCAGTGTATAAGGCGTGGTTGTTTTCACGTAGATTGATCAACCCTTTGTAGTGTTCAAACAAACTGCGGTTGAGGTCGTTACCTAAAAGTGTCCAATCGATCTTGGCTGACTCAGGTGTTTTAGGCTTATACTCACCAAACTCCTCTCCCATCCAGATTAGCGGTACGCCTACTGCCGTCATCAGTATCACTGCTCCTAGCTTGATCCGCTTGAAGGCTTCCTCATCAAAGATATCGCGATCGCCTAACTCCACCATGAGGTGATTGTGGTCGTGATTGGTGAGGTAGTTCACCACATTAGTCGCACCCATGAAGCCTTGGCGCTTGCAGTCGATCACATCCTTGAGCCGCTCTAAATCAAACGTATCACCGCAGATGTGTTCCAAGATACAGTGATAGAAGCTATCATGCCAGCAAGCATCCATCGGTCCGTCTATATTAGTGATGCTGGGAGTTTCTGGAATGTGTTCAGCAACGTTATAAAACGGCTTCATGCTAGCAACTTCTTTTGTTTGCTGGACAATCCAGTGCATGAAGTCATAGTTAGCAATCTGTCGTGCTGCATCGTAGCGAATGCCGTCAGTATGATATTCCTCAATCCAAAAGCGCACAGTATCGCCAGCAAAGCGGCGGGCTGGAAACGTTTCCAACTTTTCGTCGTAGAATTCATAGTTAAACTCTGGCCCCCAGTTGTTGTCAGGGTCACGGGGAGAGTGGTGGTACCAATAATCGTGGTCAATCTGGGTGAGTGGGCTGGATGCTTCTGAGTGGTTGTAAATTCCGTCCACGATCACGCGGATACCGCGAGCATGGCACTCGTCAATCAACTGTTTTAACTCGCTTGTCGTGCCGTAGCTAGTCTCAGTAGCGAAAAAGTAGCGCGGGTTATACCCCCAGCTGTGGTCTCCGGGATATTCCTTGATTGGCATCAGTTCAATGGCATTGATGCCCAAATCGCAGAGGTAATCTAGCTTCTCAACAACGTGCTTGTATTTGCCGCGAGCGTAAGGGTCATCTTCACCACCGGAAAAATCACCAACGTGCAGTTCGTAGATGACTAACTCATTGTCTGGAGGCAACGGGTTGCCGTCATGCTGCCAAACATAAGTATCAACAACCCGTTCTCCTCCTTTGATTTGTACCAGACCTGTAGGCTTGGCATCATCTACATTCGTCGCATATGGATCTACCACATCCACCCATTGATCCGGCTCAAAAAACCACGATTTAGACTGAATGCGGAATTTATATTCGTATGTTCCATCTTCTAGTTCAACTTTGGTGCGAAAAAAACCTTCCTTGTCTTTTTCCATTGAGATTTCTTCCCAGTTAGAGAAAGATCCGATAAGCGCAGCCGCTTTGTTGTAGGGAGCGAATAGTTTAAATTCAATTGAAGCCATAGAAGTTTTTTGGGAAGAGTACAAAAAGCACAATATGAGTACTTTTTACCATTTAACCAGTTAACGTATCGTTATAATTCAATGCCAGTTGGGTTAGGTGCTACTTAAATGAGCGATCGCCTGTCGAATCCAATCTTCTGCATTGGCATTTTTAGCGAGTAGCGCCTGTTGACTTACGGCAGAGAGGGCTTGGGCAACCTCGTTGGGAGTGTATCCCAACGCTAGTAACGTCAGCTGAACCTCCTCTACAATTGCTGGTGGTGGCCCAGATCCCCCCGCCAGAGTTAAACCAGAGGCAATCCGCCAGTCTGCCAGCTTGGTTTTAAGTTCTAAAGAGATGCGTTCTGCTGTTTTGCCACCGACGCCAGGAGTTTGAATGAGGAGCTGGGTGTTACCACTAACAATTGCCTGGACTAAATCTGGGACTTCTAGGGTGTCCAAGAGAGCGATCGCTATAGCTCCACCGATGCCGCTCACGCTCAGCAACTGACGAAATAAATCCCGCTCGCTGGCAGAGCCGAAGCCATACAGAAATGGCTGCTCCTCGCGGACTTGCAGATGCGTGAAGATTTGTATCTCACTCGGTGCTGATAGCTGTTGCGCTAAACGTGCCGGAATTTGCAGCTCGTATCCAACAGAGTTAACTTCCAGAATGAGGGTAATGCGGTTACTACTTTTGACAATGCCTGCAACTGTACCTTTGAGATAGGAGATCATCCGAGAAAACCAAAGTGATTTAAGCCTTCCAAAATTCCACCAGCACAGTCAGCATTGGCCAGATAGCGATGGTCTGATGGGTGAGCGGTGTACCACTCCAAGAGTTCAGGCTGAGCATTGCCGACCAAAATTCCCCGTTCCTGCCCGACACTGAACAAAGCTACATCATTGCCCGAATCCCCACAGACAACGGTCCGCTCCGGTTCAAACTGCCACTGTTGCCGCAGAAACTGCATTGCCTGACCCTTATCACCATGACGAGGTAGAATATCCAGATCCTGACCAGTGCTGTAGATCAGCTTCGTCTCTAAACCTTGCTTTTGCAGCAATGACTCTAACTGAGGCAGGACTTCTACTGCTGCTGCCTCTGTGAGGAGAAAACTGACTTTAAAGGGACGCTGTTCTGACTCTGGTTGGAGAACAAGGTCGGCAAAATGGGCGGTGGTGGCCACGACCGCATCACGCTGCCACCCTTGAGAAAGTCTTTCAGACCATGCAGGGTCAGGAATATCGCTGCCGCCAAGGTATATTTCTGTTCCGACAGCAGCAATGAGGGCATCGGGTTCTAGCAGTTGTTTTGCGGCTTTGAGTCGCCGGTACAGAGTAGGCGATCGCCCTGTAGCATAGGCAATCTTCGTTCCGTGTGCTTGGCGATGCTGACTTAACTGCCGATTCAATTCTGCTAGGGCAGCATCATCGCCTACGAGGGTATTGTCTAAATCAGTTACGAAAAGAAATCGTGTCACGGCAACTTGTTTCGGCTAATAATCAAAAGGTTAACAGAAGAGCGCCCATCCACCGAAGCTGACTGCGGCGATCGCGCCCCAGGCCGTCCAAACCTGAATGAAATTTCTACGCAGGTACTTTTCTGTGCCCTCATGGTTACCCCAGCTAAATCCCCAAGTCTGGATTTTGGCAGTCGGTCGCTTCCTTTCTGAAGTTGGCACTGGTTTTACGCTGTTTTACGCTCCCATCTTTTTTGTCAATCATGTCGGTTTGTCTGCAACTGCTGTAGGCATTGCTTTGGGCAGTGCTTCTGTTTCTGGAGTGGTGGGTCGCATTTTGGGTGGGTCATTTGCTGACTCTCGATTTTGGGGACGCCGCCGGACGCTATTGCTTTCAGCAGGTGTTGCCGCGATCGCGTCCCTGGTCTTATCTACAGCCAGCAGTTTCTTTATCTTAGTCGTCGGCAACCTACTGATCGGATTGGGACAGGGCCTGTACTGGCCTGCAACAGAAGCTGTGGTAGCTGACTTAACTCCAGCTGAGAAACGCCGTGAAGCATATGCCGTGACTCGACTGGCAGACAACATTGGCTTAGGATTAGGCATTGTGTTCGGTGGTGCCTTGATTGGCACAACAGGTGCCTACCGAGCGCTATTTGTCATTGATGCCGTTTCATTTGTGGTGTTCTTTGGAGTCGTCTACTTGGCGATCGCTGAGCCTTATCGACCGCAACAGACGCGACTAACCGCTTTCCAAAACAGCTGGGCAACAGCACTGCGCGATCGCCGTCTCCTGATTTACGTTCTCGTCAACATCCTCTTCACCACGTACATTTCTCAGCTATATAGTACAATGCCGCTCTACTTCAGCAATTTTGTCCGCACGGGAGTAGGAAAAGGCTTTTCGCCCTCAACAATTAGTGCGCTTTTCGCTGGACATCTTGCCCTAGCCATTGTCTGCCAGCTGCCCGTCGCTCGTGCCTTAAGGCGCTTTAGCCATCCTAGAGCGCTCACTATCTCAGCCCTACTGTGGGCCTTGGGATTCGGCTGCATCTGGGCTACAGGCGTGACAGATTTCCCCCTTGTCTGGGCGATTTTAGGATTGGGAGTGTTTGCGATCGCCACCGTCTCCTACACACCCTCTGCGACTTCCCTGGTTACAGACTTGGCTCCTGAATCTCAGCGTGGAGTGTATCTATCAATCAATTCACTGTGCTGGGCTGCGGGGTATTTCATCGGTCCGCCTTTGGGCGGCTGGGCTTTGGACCAGCCTCGCATAGTGGCAGACAGCTTCTGGCTAGGCTTGGCTCTAAGTATGGTCATTCCGATCGGAATTTTGCAGT
>CAXUIV010000111.1:0-10363 GCA_964250875.1 uncultured bacterium | reverse complement strand
CGGCATTAAGCAGCTTGGCAGCTAATACTGGGTCTCGGTTTTGATAGCTCAGCTCCAGGATGTTTGTGGCGGGAACAATTTTGACTTTCAACCCATTGCTCAGCTCTCCAGCTGCTTTTATGCTTTCGGGTGTATTTGTCCCCTGAGGAAAAGCTTTAGCCAAAGCCCGCTTTAAGACACGCTGAGACTTGACCAATTCAGCTTGGCTCGCGATCGGACTGGGACCACCTGGTGCACCGGAAGGCAGTTGAGTGAGATCACGGCCTAATTCGGAGACACTGACCCGTTTGTCATCAAGCATCAGTCGTGCTGACGTCACGTACATCCGTGGAGCGACAGCCAAGTAGGCAAGTGAGCCGCCGACCACAGACACGAAAGTAGCTATGGCAGGCCAACGATGCCGAATTAAAACTGATGGTAAGGATGAGATGGTTTTACTCATCACGCACACACTTTTTCCTGAAGGGTTGACATAGAGGCTAGACGAACTGGGATGGCGTTGCAGTTTGCATCTTTGTTGAGTGGTAGAGGCAGTTTGCGCGGTCTAATGCGTCAAAATTTTGAACCCATATGCTGTTAAGCTCCAAATTGTTGAGATGTGCAAACAGACCTATAAAATCCCCTTCGCGTTCCCCATAACCTTCTAGCTGGATCTTTTCTCCTCAAAATCCAAACGTATTTGCCTTGGTTCCTGTACTCAAGGCCGACTTTCTGCCCATACCCCCAAGCTGTCTGCTTGTGTGATTTGAAGGTTCGAGTGCATTAGGCGTGTCAGAGGGGGTTGTATACAGTTTCAAGTTTTCAGAAGTGATGCGATCCCAGTTGTAATTCGCCTCCACATGCGTTTGGGCGCTCTTGGCCATTGCTGTCACCTCCTGAGGGTGCCGGGTTGCCCAATCTAGGGAACGCATGCAGGCGTCCACGTTTCCGGTTTGAAAGAGTATGCCCCGTCCTCCGGTCAGTAGTTGCTGATGGGGTGGGATGTCACTTGCCAGTACCGGAATGCCCTCCCGCATTGCCTCTAGCATTGCTAGTGGTAGTCCCTCCACGTCGGAAGGTAGGGCAAATAAACCAGCCCCCCGCACAATTTCTGCCAAACGGGCTCCCCGCAGTTCACCAGCGAATACCACGTCTGGATTTCCTGCTGCCATTTCTGCTAGCTTTGATGTGAACGGAGCCGTATCACTCGTGCCACCAGCTAAAACAAGCTTCCATCCGGGTGGCTTGAGAGCCTGAAAGGCTTCGATCAGCAGATCGGGACGTTTTTCTGGCACCATTCTGCCCAGATAAACGATGTAGCGCCCCTGGCTCAGACCAAGTGAGGTGCCATAAGTAAAGTTGGGATCCGAATCAGCGTAGCTGGCTGGAGCATTGGGGATGTATACCGTGTCTCTGCCATAAGTCTGTGTGAAGTAGGAGCGGAGTTCCTCTGACACCACAATCATTTCATGGGCAAAGCGCACAGCGGCACTCTCCCCCATCCGGATCAGACGACTGGACAATTTGCCCCATTTGGCTCTTTGCCAGTCTAACCCTTGACACGTAACAATGATCTTGGAGGAGGTAGCGATTCTAGGCAGCCAAGTAAACAGAGATGGTCCTAAAGCGTGGAAGTGAACGACATCGTAGTGTTTTCCTGTAGAGGCGATCGCTCCAAGGGCGGAACTAAAAAAAGCGTCCATTCCCTTTACCTGAATACTGGGCAGGGCAATGACGCGAACGCCTTTAAAGTCATAAGGCTCCATCCACCGAGAGTCGGTGTAGGAAGAGCGGGCAAACAGATCTACAGAGTGACCTCGCTCCACCATGCGCGGATAAACCTCTGCGCACTGATGTTCAATACCACCTTGACGGGCGGGCAACCCTTTCGCACCAATTACAGCAATTTTCATTGGATTTAGTTCTCCTTTTGAAGGAATAAGTAGTCAGGGACTAATCAGAGATTAAACAGACACAAGCTGCCGCTGCTCCCAGCGATGCCACATTTCGCTGTAGACTGCACCCACAACGGTGCGGGCTCCGTATGGCTGGGCAGTCCGCACGCAAGCTTCAATGGGGTAGTCACGCTCATGTAGCAGCACCTGGCGTAGAGCATCGGCGATCGCCACGGGACTGCGTTCCTTACAAACAATTCCACTGTCAGTAGAGAGCAGTTTTGGCGTCTCACCGCATTGAGTCGTCACCACTGGAGTTCCACAGGCAAGCGCTTCAAGAACCACTAAGGGTAAACCCTCATAAGCACTAGTCAACACAAAGACACTGGAGACGCGCTGCAACTGTGCGAGTTCCGCTTGACCTACTGGCCCCAGCATCGTCACCCGCCGAGACAGGCCGAAACTCGCGATCTCAGTACGAACCTCAGCCGCTAACTCACCATCACCTGCTATAAGGAGATGAACGTTCGGGTCATTCAAAGCAGCAACAGAGCGTACTAGTAAGATAGGGTCTTTCTGAGGATGTAAACGACCAGCAAACAACAGAAAGCGCGTCTCTTCAGTCAGACCGAGCTGCCTTGCCAGAGTCAGCCTGCCTTCCTGCCGTTCCCTTGAAGGCAAGGGATAGAAGATCTCGTTGTCAACTGTGTTTCTAATGTAAGCAACACGCTCGGCAGCTTTGGGATAGCGTTGGCGGTAGAGTTCTGCTGACTCAGTGTTGCAGGAGAAAACTTGACTGAATTGACCGACTAGCAAGCGTTCAAGGGCAAAATATCCTGCCGGAAAATGCCGCCACAGAATTGCTTTTTTACTGTTTGCAGCGGTCATCTGCTGCTGAATGTCATTGTGAATAAATAAGGTCTTCTCACCGCGCCAGTGGAGCGCTGCTAACGTTGGTTCCAACCTGTGGAAGTGCATGAAGTCGGAAGCAAAGTAACGCCCCAAGAGGGCAGCCGTGTACCTGATTGTGGTGGGTACGAGTTTCCTGACGTCATCGTTCTGCAACGTGAACAAGGGCATGAAGCGAATTTCTCTGCCTGCTAGTTCAGCCTCTTGCCACCTACCTGTCGGTAGGCGTGGATCGCTCCCTGTTCCTACGAGCTGTATATCAAACTCTTTTGGAGCGTACTTGATAAAAGTGCGGATGACAGTCTGAATTCCCCCAATGGTAGAGTGCCAAGGATTGAACTGGTAAAAGATGGTCAAAACAGGTTTTTGCATGAATGTCTTCTGTGCAGATTTCGCTGATGGATAAGGACCGAAATCCAAAGCCGCAGGTAATACTATTGGGATAGGTCAGAGTCAGACTGCGGCTGGAGTGATCCAAAATCGTTTGAGCCTAGCTACAGGCATTTCTCCTAGTAGATGGCAGTTGCGTCTTGCAGAGACATTAAATGTTAATCGCTTGTTGGCTGCCCAAAGTCCTCTTTGCCATAAGCTACTAGCAGATGGACAATCAATTAGACATGGCGTAGCCAGCAAGAAAAGTACTTTTCTAGAGTACAATCGCCGCTAGTCTGGTAGGCACACCGCAGAGAAATTTCGTTGTCGAATCAGACTTGGTTGCATCATCCCCTGGTTTAGCAGCAAGTGACTTTGTATCTCAGCTAAATACTTTTGTAAGCAGCGAGGAAAGCACTTGCTAGAAACACAACCACAACAGGTAGCGTAGGCCCACTTTAGCAAAAGTACATGACTTTTGCACACACTTCTTCACAACTTTACCTAAACTTTAATCGGATTTCCGGAGTAAAACTAGGCATCGTTAAATACAGTGTTGTTTTTCTTTGGTCTCAAACTTGAGCCTTTATTCCGCTATTTCAACTGGCACAGTCAAGGATATGGAACAGATTAGGTTAAGTAAATGGAGCAAGAGTTTAGCATCTATCTAGCGACGGAGAATAATACTCAATTTATAAACTGTCCTAGTCCCACCACTGATGTTGCTCAATGAATTTCCCTAATGTATGAAATTTATCACATCCAGAATAGACATTTTAAAGGTGGGAAATGCTGTCTGTTTATAAGCATTTGTATCAAAAATTACCAGAAGATTTAGTCTACCGCAGAACTGTCAACCTTGACCCTACGCGCTGTCTACATAAATCTTTACACAAGTTGCTATCAGCGCGATTTTGTCATTCAGTAAGCTAGTCCAAACTGCCAAAAAGTGGGAACTATTGATGATGTGAGCAAGCCGTTCGACGCGGGAGATAGGTAAATGGGAGGGCTTAGGACAATGCATGATGATAATGACCTGCACCAGTTGAACTTAGAGTCACCAATGGTTTTAAATGCCGAGCCGTTTGCCGACTTGCGCCGGTACGACCAGTCCTGGTTCAACCGTGGTCGTCCGGGCTGGTACATCTTGCTTTGGTGGCTCGTACAGGCGATCGCCTTTCCGCTCACGCCTCATCCTCTTAATGGGCTGCGATGCACGCTACTGCGCCTATTTGGCGCTCACATCGGTAAGGGTGTCATCATTAGACCCACTGTTCGCGTCACCTATCCTTGGAGAGTGGAAGTTGGGGACTACAGCTGGATTGGGGACAATGTTGTTTTATACAGTCTTGACCACATCCAAATTGGCCCACAATGCGTTATTTCCCAAAACAGCTATCTCTGTACTGGCAGTCATGACTGGCAAGATCCAGCCTTCGGCTTGAAAACAGCTCCAATTGCGATCGGTACTGGCGTTTGGATTGCGGCAGATTGCTTCGTTGGGCTAGGAGTGCAAATTGGAGCCAATGCGGTGATTGGCGTCCGCAGCACTGTCTTAACTGACATGCCATCAGGACAGGTTGCTTGGGGAACACCCTGCCGCCCAAGGTTTCCCAGGAAGGAGAGAGGCAACGCCTTTTAATGAACCAAGATCTAAGAGGCTCTCGCAAAGGCGCAAAGGCGCAAAGACTAATTCATCCTCTTAAGCGTAAAGTCCGCAAAGATGATTAAGTGCAGCTTGATCTTTGTGTCTTTGCGCCTAACGCCTTCGGCTTCGCTTCGCTAATGCGAGAGTTCTTCATTCCCTCATTCTGCACCACCCTACTCATTCATATTTCGGTAGGTTGCAACTGCTGAAGGTGATGTCCGGTTCAGGTATCGGAAGATCCAATACTTAAATATAGTGTCTAAAATCACTGGAAACGTGGCGATGAACAAAAAGATGAAGTCATGATTCTCCGGTAATCCCAAATGCCGTGATACTCCTGAGAGCAGCACCTCCCAACCGTGCGGCGAGTGAAATCCCACGAATATGTCTGTAAATAGAATAATAATGAATGCCTTGGCACTGTCGCTGAGACCGTAGACGATATCATCCATAAACGACTTTAATATCGCAACTTCTCGCTTACTAAAAAATATAACCAGACCAAACGCGATCAGGGACAGCAAATCTGCAAAAACATTTTTGACTGCACCACTGCTTTCACCCCGATAATCCTTGGTGATCTCTTGGGCCTTGTCCTTTAATTGCTCTTTAATTTGTTCTGAGGTAAACTTAGGAGTCTCACTGATTAAGTTTTGGAAGTTTAACCTCTGCTCAAATTTTTCCAATTCCGCCAGAGCTTCTTCTTCCATTTCAAAGTTCAAGAAGATGGCAGACTCACTTGGACTTCTAAAATGGTCAACTATTGGTCCTACTACCAATATCTTTGACAGCTTATGAGTTAGTAGAGGCACTATAATGAGTAATACAATCAGTCTAAGAGCAATAAGCGTCTTCTGTCTTGAGCTACGGAAGTTCTTGATGACCTCTTTTTCTGCCTTCGGCTTTAATTCAATCCTTATTCTGTCAAATGTATTCAGAATTGATCTTGGCAGAGCTTCTGTGCCTTCACTCAAACTATCTGCATCGTTGCCTGAATTACTCTTGCGCGGCTTGGTGGGATTAGTCGAATCAACGTCTTTGATCGAGTCATCAACTGGAACTATAGATGAGAAAGATGGCTGTTCGGGTGCATACCTCGCTACGACATCATCGATAAATCTCAGCCTTTCTAAAACCAAGGGTGAATTGTTTCTTGATTCGATAGCAAATGAAACTTTACCAGGATTTGTCGTGTCGCTTCTGGAGATTTTTGTGATTGTTTGATTAGGCTCCCCCACAAATGAACGACTCGCCCTAAATTCTGTAAGTCGCATATCAATCGTCTTCAGATGCTTCTTCAGTTCTGCCTGAAAGTAAGCCATAGTACTGGCTCCGTAGTTGGCATCAGGAGCGACTTTCTGACCATTGAAGTGACTGTCCTCCATTGCCTTAATCAGTAAGGCAGCCTTGTAAGCTTCATCCAACGATCGTTCTGGCGTCTGGAGGTACCACTGGTACGAGGAGAGCAAGTAAGAGTAAATTTTTTGGCTAAAGCGAGACCTTTTCATCGCAGGCATCAATCCCGACTTGCTTGGTAGTTTTTTAACAAGGGCTAGCGTCCAACGTATCTTAACAAATTCATAAGGAGATGATCTCGTGTTTAATCATTCTGTTTGGATTGTTGGCCCTAGTCGCAGTGGTAAGACAACTCGTCTGGTGGAGCATTTTCAGCTCTGGGTAGAAAGAAGAACTAAGCAAGTTTCTACCCGCAGACAGATGCGGAGCAACCAAAACGAGTTGTCAAAGGTTCTGCCACGCTTAAATCTACAGCAGAATGATCCAGCAGTTTTGATCTTTGCGGCTAATGACGATAACCGCCGAGAATTGGCAGACCGAATGGTGGCAGCAATCGGAGGGAAGTACCCCGTGCGTGCCAAGACACCATTGGGATTCTTTCAGGATGAGGTCGTCCTGTTTTGGCCGTTGCTTATTCAGCTGTTAAACCTGAAAGCTCAATTTCCAGTTCGATTACGTCCTGAAACCGAGCAAGAGCTGGCAACCCAGCTTTGGCGTCCTCAGCTAGGTGAGGAATCCCGGCCAACTGGTTTGAGTGAACATCGATTGGTGCGTCGCCTCTTGGACCTGCTGCAACTGGCAGCCTACAGTGGAACGCCTACGGAGGAGATTTACGGCGTTCTGGAGACGGGATTGGTCGAACCGGAGGGCGCAACAGATGCAGGAACAGACATGCAACCGCAAATGATCGCGTCATTACTACTAAACTGGCGTAGCTGGTGCTTGGAGAGGGGATTGCTCAGTTATGGCCTGATTACCGAACTCTACTGGCAGCACCTGTTACCCAATCCAGATTACCAGCAGCACCTGACTCGTCGGTACAAACTGGTGTTGGCAGATGATGTGGATGATTACCCAGGTGTAGCGCGTCACCTGTTCGACTTCCTGCTTAGTCATGGCGCAGTGGGAGCATTTACCTACAATCCAGAGGGTGGTGTGCGACTGGGACTAGGAGCTGACCCCGAGTATCTACAAGGATTGCAAGAGTACTGTCAAGTGGAAACCCTGACAACGCCAGTGAGCGGTTTGGCCGAAATCGAAACATCAATGGTGGAATTGGTTGATGAACCCGTAGTCATGCTAACTTTGCCGAGTTCGGTGCAGTCGATTCAAACGACTCCCAGAGGGGCTTTGTTACGCCAAACAGCTCAGTTGATTGTCAAGGCAGTGGAATTGGGGCAGGTGCAGCCGCAGGAAGTGGCAATCATCGCACCCGGTTTAGATGTGATCGCTCGCTATACCCTTGTAGAAATCCTCAATCGGCAAGGGGTATTTGTGGAGTCACTCAATGACCAAAGACCCCTCTTCAGCTCACCGATTATCCGGGCACTGCTCACCCTCCTTGCCCTAGTTTATCCGGGTCTAGGACGCTTGGTAGATCGAGATGCTGTAGCTGAGATGCTTGTCGTTCTTAGTAGGAGTTCGGAGGTTGGGGTTCGGGGTTCGGAGCTTGAAGGAGTAGACTCCCCTCCCCTCTCCCCTTCCCCTACTTCTCACATCGACCCTGTCCGTGCTGGTTTAATCGCTGATTACTGCTTCGAACCACATCCCGAACACCCCAATTTGCTGCCCGTGACGGCTTATGAACGTTGGGATCGACTGGGCTATGAGGCGACCACAGCTTACGGGGAGCTTTTACGATGGCTACAAGGGCAGCGATCGCAGCAAGAACAACGGCTAATTCCTGTTAGATCGATCAATTCAGAAATTTTTATGGAATGGCAGCGCTCTTCCCTACGAGCATCTGGCAGCGTTGCGGGAGCTACTGGAAACAGCTCAGCATTACTGGGAGGTTGATGCCAGACTGCGGCAGGGTGAAGACATTAATACCCCAGCAGCCACTACCATTGCCCAATTTATTGGTTTGTTGCGTCGTGGCACCATCACGGCTAACCCCTACCCCATCCGCCCCATTGGTCCGGCAGGCCAAGCTGTCACCCTGGCAACAATCTTCCAGTATCGCTCCAGTCGTCGATCTCACCGATGGCAATTCTGGCTAGATGCTGGGTCAACTCTTTGGCTTAAAGGCGGTGCTGCTACCCTCTTCGGTGCGCCTTTGTTCCTCCAAGAGCGGTTTGGACGCCCTTGGACAGCAGCAGAAGCAATAGTGGCAGACAGGCAGCGGCTGCGGCGGATTTTGCAAGATCTGCTGGGTCGAGTGGGAGAGCGAGTTTACCTCTGTCACAGTGATTTAGCTGTGAATGGGCAAGAGCAAACTGGCCCACTTTTGTCTTTGGTCAATGCCTCTATGCCAGTGAGTGAAGAGGTGAGGGTTGACTCACTCCATACCTGAAAGCGGTGGCACCTGTTGTTTGTTGTTGGTTATTGGTTGTTTGTACGAATAAAGAACAACAAGGCAGCATTCCTTGTAGGGTGTTCATCTTAGAAAATCGCTAATATCACCATTGCGGCAGCCCACCAAAGCATAGCGGTAGCAGGTAGCCCTAAGGCAAGTCCGGCGATCGCCCAGCCTCTTTGATGCGCTTTAAAGTGTTCAATGCTGCGCCACTGTCTGCTTTTCCATGCCCACTCATTACCTTTCATCCCCAAGGCGATAGCCATCGCCCAGCCTACACAAGGCATCCAGACCATCAGCCCAATCCAAACTCCATTCGTGAGAGGCCACAACCAGGGGATGAGAAACGCTCCCCAATTCCAGCCTAGAATCTCGTCGGGGGGTTTAACCTGATCAAATAAACCGCGCCCAGAATTGTTCATCTGCGATGATCGCGGTGACAGGTCTCTTGTGACCGGGTCAACCGGAGGTGCGTTGAGAGCTGCCAACGCCAGACTGGCACTTCCAAACCGTTGCTCTGGGGCTGGTTCTGTTAACTTCTGAAGCCAACTGCTAAAACTGGAACTTAAGCTCACTTGGTCAGCAAATTGAATCCTTAAGTTGCTCTGCGGTAGGTCTGCTGGCGCAGCACCAGTTAAAAGATGAATTAAAGTTGCTCCCAGTGCATAGAGATCTGATGCTGGAACCGCCCGCCCCCCGAACTGTTCCATCGGCGCATAACCATAAGTTCCTACTACAGTAAAAGTGCCTCCCTCTTTTGCCGCTCGGTCCTGCACTGCGCCAAAGTCAACCAGATACACCTGCTGATCCTTACCCCAAATTAAATTACTGGGCTTGATGTCACGGTGTAGCACAGATGGATTTCGTTCGTGTAGATACATAAGAATCTGCAAAACCTCTACTGCGATCTGCCGGATCTGCTGTTCGGTAAACCTCTCGCCCTGAGCCAACAACTCCTTGAACGACCAGCCAGGGAGATATTCTTGAACTAACCCAAACCAGAGCGAACGGTCATCAATATAAAAATAATCCCGGTACTGAGGAATCCGGGCATGATTGAGCTGTTTGAGAATTTGTGCTTCTCGCTCAAAAAGTTTGAGATCGTCCCACTGCACTTGACCACCAAATGCCAGAAGTTTAACCACCACTTGGCTACGCTCCCGGTCAGCAGCTCCTAATTCCTCTGCTACCCAGGTCTGGCGCACAGCATTATTGCCTAATCTTTGCTTAAGCTGATAGCGATTTTGTAATATTTGGCCTGCTTGCAGCATGTTCTAACGAGCTGATTGTAGGGTCGGTACTTACCCTATTTCTAAATCAGAATTGACAGCAGTAATAAAACCCCAACATGCCAGAAAATCAGATTAACCGTTATTCCTAACACAATACCCGCAATCGCCCAGCTTCTCTGGTGAGCCTTGAAGTGGTCGATACTCTGCCACTCTCTACTTTTCCAAGCCCACTCGTTACCTTTTACTCCCAAGGCGATCGCCATCCAAAACCCAATCATGGGAACCCAAGCTAAAAGTCCAATTCCTACCCGATTCGTTAGAGACCACAAGGGAGCAGCCAAAAAAGCACCCCAATTCCAGCCTTTGATCTCCGCTGGCACCGGCGCCGATGTCTTAAACAGACCACCCTGTCCCGAATTATTAATTGAGGAGCATGGGGGTTGAGTTTTGAGTTTTGAGTTTTGAGTTTTGAGTTGAGGAATGACGAAGTCGTTGAATCCCCCCATCTCCCCATCTC
>CAXUIV010000110.1:0-10363 GCA_964250875.1 uncultured bacterium | reverse complement strand
CGGACCTCTAGAACTAGCGGCATCTTACCCAGAGGAGATATGATGGCATTTTTGTTTGATGCGAATGATGCTGTTTCTTTAGAGGTTAAGATGATATCTTTTGCAGCTACGCTGATCCAGGCAATACCTGACAACACATGCAGCTCTTGACACTCTGAGGGAAACCGGAATACCTCACTTTCTTGAACGGTAAAGCGATAACGAATGGCAGATTTATTTTTCTTAAATAGATTAGTTAGACTTCCATTACTCGACCCAGAACCTACTAAGTTAGATACTGTCCGGTGAAAAATTTCGAGAGCATTATTTATTGCTAAACGCATGATGCAAACCTCTTCAATCTCAGGCGATGCTTTTATTGTATTTGTTACATTTGCAATTACCTAATCACAGGTTGCATGACAACTATGAATAATATAGATACATCTACCACAGCTCAGTTCTTGACTGTGCAAGATGTTGCATCCGTCTTTCTACTTTCACCTAAGAACAGCCAGCTTGAAAAGGTACAGTCTTATCACCTTCTGCTAGAACAGTTAACCCCGCAAAGACAGCCTTCTAAAGCCCTAAGTCCACTGCTAACCGATGGGCGCAAGCAAAACCCGAAAATGCCACTGCATTTAATCCCTGACCTGGAAACGTACCATCGCCTACACAGTAAAGACCAGGGATCGCTGTGCGGTTAAACGGCATTGCTAACAAACCCAGCAACTTGTGACGGGGTATGGGGCCATAGGTACCATCCTCACGACCCAAAAAGCGTCGATGTGTTCGGGGTGTACCCACCTCCAAATAGTCCAGTCCGGCATCTAAGCCGGGGAAAATTTTCTCTAGCCGCTCAATGATGCGTCCAGCTGCCTCTTCTTTCTTTTGTTCGTACTCGGTTGGAGAAAATCCTTGCCAATTTTGCATCCAACTGGGGGTGAACGCATGAATGATGTGAAATCCAGTTGGCGCTAGATCTGGGTCTAGCAGGGTAGGAATCGACACAAAAATTGTGCCCTCCGCTGCTTCCATCTTGTCCCAGTCTTCTAACAAAATGTGGTGACACTCGGTACCTTCAGGTAAAACTTCTGCCTTTGCTCCCAAGTGCAAACTGAGGAAGCTGGGTGATTTTTGGTAGCGTCTCTGCCACTTCCTTTCAGCTTTTGGCATCTCCAACGCTGGCAGCAATTTCTCGAAAGTATCCCAGCGCGTAGAATTAGAAACAACCCGCCGCGCCCGGTAGATTTTGCCATTAGCCATCTGGACACCTACGGCTCGACCATCCTCAGTCAAGATTTTTGTCACTCTAGCTTGGTACTGAATTTTGCCTCCAGCTTTTTCCAATCCCTCCACCAGTTTTTGAGCAATTTGACCGACACCACCTTTGGGGTAATTAATGCCGCCGTAATGCCTGTCCGAGAAGACCATTCCAGCATTAATCATGGGCGTTAGATCAGCTGGAACAACCGACCAGCAGTAGCACTCCATATCGATAAACTTTAAAAGCTGGGGGTCTTTAATGTAGCGACGAGCCATGTCCCCAGCATTTTGAGGCAGATACTTCACTAGACCGAGGCAAGCTAAGGGGTGCTGGAAAAATGCCCGCGTCAGGTAACGGGGTTCTTCTAGGGACAGTAATTCCATGCGGTTCAAGCAGTTAAAGACTTTCCAGCATTCGTCATAGAACCGACGAATACCCACCTGTTCCTGGGGAAAGTAGGCTGTTATTTGATGCAAAAACTTCTCATAATCTTTGTAAACCTTGAGGTTCAACCCATCAGGGAGGTGGTAGTGAATCTGCACTGGGTCAGGAATAGTTTCCAGGCTCACGTTCACAGCATCAAGCGCCCGAGTCAGCAGGTTGGTAGTGCCTTGAGTGCCAAAGCCAAAAATCATCGAAGCCCCGACATCAAACCGATATCCTTCCCGTTCAAAGTAACCAGCACTCCCACCTGGAATCACGTACCTTTCTAGCACCAGCACCTCAGCCCCCTTCGCCGCTAGCTGAGTTGCCGTTACCAGTCCCCCAATACCAGAACCGATAACAATGACATCAAACGCTGGTATTGAAGTAGCAGATTGAGGTTGGATAGAGGCAATAGACATGAAGTCAGCAGTTGCAAAGTACCTATTGTGTAAGTGTAGCGCTGCCAGACACCAGTTCCATTGTTCAGCGTTATAACTGTCGCTGTGCTGCCTCTACCTGTTCTCTTGCTGCTACCCAAATTGCTGAAATTGTAGTTTTTAGGTAGCTTTTTTCTTTCCAGTTGCTTTCAGCATCAGCGACTGGAATTAATCGCCCTGGAAAGAATGCCTGATCACTACTGAACATTGACATTTCCGGTGATGAGCTTCCTGTTGAAGCAGCCTCCGGTAATTCGTCAGCACATCGGTGTTCTTTGATACAGAGTGCCCAGGTGCCGAGGGCTGTTTCGTAATTTGTCAGCGCCGCCCTCAAGCTGTTATAAGCGGGTAGGTTTGCCGATCCGGGCTGTTTGCTCAACCGACCGAGTGCGACTTCGAGCGCTGCCACGCGATCGCCGTATTCCCTGTAATGCATGCCTACATCCAGGCGAGCGTCAAGCGCAAAGAATTGACCGACAACTGCCTTGACTTGACGTAGCTTAGGAAGACCTGTAGTGGAATTGGATGGGTTGGGGGCGACGATAGGAACTAGTTCCTGTACTGGCTGAATTGAAGTGGTGCGATTAACCCGCTTCTGCGCCACTGGTTGGGCAGATGAAGCTTTAGTGTTGGTCCGAGCTATTGTTGGATCTGGATCGGGTGCTGCTACGGCTTGTTGCTTGGCATAGGCGAAGTTGCGCTGATAGAGTATCAGCTTCTTTTGGGCCAAAGCGTAATTTGAGCTGAATCTCGGTATCGCTTTTGTCAAAGTCATTGCCTCCTGCAACAGCTCAGCAACCGCATCCCAGTCGTATCTAGATTGAGCCGATTGCATGATGACTGCGGCACCGACTGCTTTGTCGCTGGCATCCTGAAATAGATCGACTTGAGAAGATGGTGATGCAGGCTTGGCGGTGGCAGGAGAAACTATCTCTGTAGGCAGTGATGTTAGCCTTGAGGATGAGGATCTCGCTTGGGACTGCTCAATGGATCCAACTATCAGTGCTAGCAGGGCGAGAGGTAAATAAGTGGTTAAAGGTAGTTTCACCGGATTGCCAGATGCGCGACACCTCAATATTCGCCCCTATCCATCCACTTGTGCTTCTGCAAAATCCCTTGAAGATTTAGGCTGTATACTCAATGCAGCTAGTAATTTTACTCAAGAGCCTACCAATAACTGTAGAAACGTTGCATGCAACGTCTTTACACGCCGAGAAATTCCACCAATCACTTTAACTGAAAGTATTGTCTTGTTGTCTCATGATGAGTCAGGTCAAACAAGAGTATGATGGGTCAGACCAGTCAATCACAGTAATACTACCGCTAGGCTATGGCGCTGCAACTGCGTGTTTATGTTCCACCCCATCCTCTGATCAAGCACTGGCTGGGTGTCGCTCGTGATGCTTCTACGCCTTCAGTCTTATTTAGAAGTGCAATGACTGAGTTGGGACGGTGGTTGACCTATGAGGCTGTTCGGGACTGGTTGCCAACTGAAGACACAATCGTGCAAACCCCCTTAGCTCCTTGCCCTGCCACTCTAATCAACCCGGAAATGCCGCTGGCAGTGGTGCCAATTCTGCGGGCAGGTTTAGGTCTACTAGAAGGAGCGCAGACGGTTCTACCTTTGGCATCAACTTATCATATTGGCTTGGTGCGGGATGAAAAAACCTTGGAACCGAGTTGGTACCTCAACAAATTGCCAGACAGCCTCAATCCCGAAACTAGAATCCTGATTCCAGAACCGATGCTAGCAACGGGAGGGACAATTATGGCGGTTATGTCAGAGCTGCAAAAGCGTGGAGCTGACCCAGCTTTAACTCGAATTATCTCAGTGGTAGCAGCTCCTCCAGCTCTGCAAAAACTGAGTGTAGCCTACCCTAGTTTGATTATCTACACTGCCAGCATTGACGAATCGTTAAACAGTCAGGGGTTCGTCGTACCTGGTTTAGGTGATGCAGGCGATCGCACTTTCGGTACATGAGTCCTTTTTGTTAAGTAGAGCGGTGAAGATGAACAACTTGTTGAAGTCGAGTATAAGGCATGGGCGATAGGGCTGGGTATACAGGGCACACCGTCTTGTGAGACAATAAATATGCTGAATACTTTCATAGGCAAGTTGATTGTAGTAATCAGCGTGCAGATGGCGCTGGAGAAAGATCGCAAAGAAATCACGGCAGGACAGCATGAATCAGCGCGATGGTTTTACAGGTGGCTTTTTGGCTGGAGCAGTTTTAGGTGGGTTAGTGGGTGGAGTTTTGGGGGCTTTGCTCACTTCTCAACGTGCAAGCATCTCGGCAACAGATGAGGAGTCACGGCTAAATGCTAATCCATCAGACACCAAGAATATGAAGGGGAAGCGGCGTCAATTCAAAGCATCCTCGTCTGAACAGGGAATTGAAACGGCGCGTCGTAGCCTGGAAGATAAAATAGCTCAGCTGAATGAAACCATTGACGAGGTGCGCCTCACTTTAGGAAACGTAAATGGGAATCAGTCGGAAGAAAAGGCAGAACGGCCATTTACTAGAGATGTTTAAGTCATCGCACCTCTGTACGGACAACCTGACGGGCCGTCCTGCACTCTTGCCCTTTCTTGACTTTCAACTCCGGTATGGACGGATATCGGTTAAAATCGCGGTGTGAGTATAGCGCGGAAGACTCCCCATTCATGAATTCAATCGAACTGCTGACCAACACACTGGTTACTTTCCTCCAAATCTATTTCTATTTGCTGATTATTCGGGTTCTCCTAACCTGGTTTCCAACCGTTGACTGGTATGCTTCACCGTTCTCTATCTTGGCTCAGATAACAGACCCCTACCTTAATGCGTTCCGCTCTTTCATTCCGCCACTGGGCGGTATTGATATTTCCCCCATGTTGGCAATTCTGTTGCTTCAAGTGCTGATGAGTGTTGTTAGTAGTGGCCTTCCCAGGTTAGCGACCTTTTAAAGGAATAAACGTCCTACAAAAGTCCTCCTCTTCGCGTCCCTCTTTGTGTCTAACTAACGTTTCCTAATACGCCTCTACATGAGATAAAAAGTGTGTAGGGTGTACAACACAAACTCTAGAGGCAAAAGGATTCAGTCTGTAGAAATTCAGGAGAGCCACTGTGCCTAAGCATCGATTCAACTAAAAGGAGCAAAGGGGAACAGCGAAAAGGAGGCAAGCCCTACAGCGCTTGCAGCAAGGTGATAAATCGGAGACTAGAGGGTTATAACAAGCGAGCCATAGTGACCAAAACAACGCAGATTTTCATGCCTTGTCTGGGCAATTAGGGGCACTGGAAGGAGAATTTGGGCTAGCAGTTGCCTCTCAAAAGGCATTAAGATTTAAACCTCAGCAACCTCTAGCCTCTAACTGCTTACAGCTTCTGGCTACCGCCGAACGGTACCGCTAAAGCCAGCCGCCTTGAACTGCTTCAGCTTTAATGGCGTAGGCTGGTTAGCTGGAACAGAAATTCTCAGGGCAAATTCGCTGACACCAATCGGGACCTCTTCGATGGAGCCGAGCCGAGTGCGATTCTGCATCACTGAGTCGTTGTTGGCATCGTAGATGCGTCCGAAAATATCAGCATTGTAGACTGGTTTCTTAGAGTTATTCTCGGCTTTGCCAGTGACGATATAGCAACTGGCTGCATTAGTAGTACCACTCGTAACGGCTCCCTTGGCCACTTCTGCTGAACACTCATGATAGGAGATGTCAGACAGTTTAATTTGGGTCAGTGCTAAAGCAGAGGGAGTAAATACCCAATTGATTATCCCGACAAAGCAAATTGCGATCAAGACAGCGAAGGTTGGAAACCTCATGAACACCATGAAAAATCAGTAAGGGTAAACCCAGCTTACCCTGAATCCTGGATAAAAGCTTTTGCCGAACTTTGTCTTGACGCTCCCTCAGTGCCTGAAAGCGGACGTTTTTTTTGGCCGGTCTCTATAATTAGGGAACTGGACCTTGAAGCGTTATCGACCATGACTCCAGATGAGATCGAAGCAGCTCTACAATCTGCTTTTGCGGGCTGTGATGTAGCTCGTTGCCCTCTCACTGAAAGGCAAAAAGAGCTTGTGCTGCAAATCATGCTGCAAACACTTGCCAGACTGACGGGCTCGCCACC
Source organism: uncultured bacterium (assembly GCA_964250875.1). GTDB lineage: Bacteria > Cyanobacteriota > Cyanobacteriia > Cyanobacteriales > Chroococcidiopsidaceae > CAXUIV01. Next base: position 4,145 of record CAXUIV010000110.1, on the reverse strand, counting down.
AGCGTCAGACACAATGAAGTCAGATACCGCAAATCCTCTGGACGAACTCACAGCCGAAGAACGCCAGAGTCTTCTACAGTTTGTCAAGGTGCAGAAGCAACAGAATCTTCCTTGGAAGATGCAATTGCTGAATGACTGGCTGCACAATCGTGATTCGGGCGAAATACAGTTCATCCGCACTCGCTATGGCCCCCAATGGCTAAGTCGGCTTGAACCGATTCATTTCAATGCGTATGCCTCAACGGACGAAGTTTTACTGAAGTTGGGCGATCGCATTCAAGTTTCCAACGGCTTATGGGAGTGGGTACAAGAAAGTGGCCCCTGTAGCCGAGAATGGTTTCCTTGTACCGTGGTTCACATTGACGACGGTGACGACGATAACGCCGTCACTAAATGCATCGTTCGCTTCACTGACGGTGCTGAATACGAAATCCAAGGCGTTTACGACTGGAATCGTTACAACTGGCGCTGGCCCCAAGACTAGGGAAAAGAGTTTAACTCCATGCCCCATGCCCCATGCCCTCTGCCCTATTTAAATTCCTAGTCTTGACCTCCAATTCAAACTCAGATATAGTACACCTGTACCAACGGGGAAGCATGGCTCTAGACGGGGACAAGTTGGAACAAACTACTGATGGCAGAGAGGGACGACAAATGACCACCGGCACAAAACAGGCTAAGCCCAGAAGGGACACCGCCATGACCACAGCTACTCGGACGCTGGCTCTAGATGCAGGCAACTACGACCTCAAATTCTACAATGGTATCGGGCACCCGAAGGCAATTCGGTCAGTTCGATGTCAACTACCTCAAGGTCGTGACTCAGTTCGCTACTCTGAGGCTTCACCACTGATCGAACTTCCAGACGGCACCAGATACCACTTTGGTGCGGCCAGTTATAAGTACCGCAGACAGCAACAGACTGTGATCGAGAACAAGGTGGAGCTGTCGAGGCTCCACCTTTACGCTTGCCTTGAGCCTGCGGATGGAGTGTCGGATTTATCCCTTAGCATTTATCTCTCAACACCAGAACCCAATAGGAACCGGAATGCAATTAGAGAGCAGCTGATTGGGCTACATGAGTTCAAGCGGAATGAAATTCCATTTCGAGTCATGGTTGAGCAGATTGAGGTCGAGCGTGAGGGGATGGGTGCCTACAGATACGCTCAACAGCAAGGTCTCATTCCTGACAATGGCTACACCATTGTCATTGACATTGGTGGTGGAACATGGCTGACTCGCCTGGTAGACACTGATGGTGAGGTGATTGATGAGAACGTGATGGATCGAGGCGGAACTTACGAACTTGCAACCTCGATCAGTTTTGACAAGCGGTTGGCAGATGTCCTAGGTACGACAGCTGATCCCAGCATTGTGATGGATGGGTTTCGATCGGGACATGTCTACGCTGACACCGGGTTGTCTTGGTCTTCCTGGCTAGAGGAATACCTCGATCCTTGGTTCAAAGGCATTTTTCAGACAGTCAAAGCACAGTACACTCCCTATCTGCCCAGGGTGACTCGATTTCTAGTGACAGGTGGAGGCACTCATCTGATTTCGGAACGGTTAGCTGGTCGCAAGCTGTTTGCTGTGATGGGCGATCCTCAGTTTGCCAACGTGCGCGGTCTATTTCCTCTCAATAACGGTGTTCAACTATGTACGACAATAAGGTAAGACTCAGTCAAGACGTCCTGGAAAAGGCAGAACTGATCGCCTCTGAGTGGGGTTTAAAGAATGCCCGTGCAGCTGTTGAGGCTGTATTTCGCAAGTATGCCGACGAGTATTTGGGACGGGCTACGAAGCCATCTACTACAATACCAAGTTCTACAGCCGTGTTGCCGCAAACGGCAGCGTCACGACACGTAGAATGTGAAGCGATAAGTGAGCTAGACGAGTTGCTTGGACTATAACCACGTCAATTTGATAGCCTTTAGTCTCCCAGCCTCCCTTACCCAAAAGGCAAGGGGGGATCAGGCGGAGGCAGATGTGTCATGGATTAACTGAGTACGAGGTGACGATGAGAGGGAGAAAGTCTACGTGAGTAATCCTCTCTCTAAAGTAGGATGAGAGGAAACCCTCGACTTGGATAGAAGTAGAGACAATAGAAGTGACACAAATGTGTTGTCTGTACATCGATCCTGTAGCAACTTTTAACACCGTAATCTGCATGAAAAACATTGAAGCAGTTGTCGCCAAGGTTAATGATTTGCAAGACGGTGAGAAGAAGCAGGTCTCGGTTGGCGACACAGATGTTTTGCTAGCACGAGTGGACGGCAAATTTCATGCCGTCGGCGCACACTGCACCCACTACAAAGCACCGCTAGTCGAGGGAGTGCTGAGTGGAGATCGGCTGGTCTGTCCTTGGCACAATGCCTGCTTCAGCGTTGTAACAGGAGATCAGCAAGAACCACCAGGGCTGGATTCTATATCTCGGTATGAGGTACGGGTTAAAGGTGACGACGTGTTTGTAAGTGTGCCAGAGGAGACATCTGGGCTGCGGACATTGCCGATGGCTCAGTATAATCCAGGGGTAGACGGTCGCACATTTGTCGTTTTGGGAGCGGGTGCTGCTGGTAGTGCAGCGGTCGAAGTGCTGCGGCAGGATGGGTTTCAGGGAAGGATTGTGATGGCAACAGGTGATTCGCAGCTGCCTTATGATCGCACTTGGCTGAGTAAAGACTATTTTGTGGGTAAGGTGTCTAGAGAGCAGATGCCGCTGAGATCGTCGGAATTTTACGAGGAACACAATATTGAGGTTTTGACCGACAAGCAGGCTGCCCGTATTGATGCGCAAGCCAAGACCGTTATCTTTGCAGATGGTGACTCTCTGCACTATGACGCTCTGTTAATTGCTACCGGCGGTAAGCCACGCGATTTGCAGGTTGAAGGCGCGGATTTACAGAACGTCTTCACGCTGCGCAGCTTTAACGATAGCGATCGCATTCTGGCGGCAGCTCAATCAGCGTCACAAGCTGTGGTTGTGGGATCGAGTTTTATTGGGATGGAAATTGCCTCTGGTTTGACCCAGCTCGGCTTGCAGGTTACGGTTGTTGCTCCTGATTCAGTTCCGTTTAAGAAAATTCTGGGAGCAGAAGTTGGGCGGGTGTTTCAGCAAGTCCATGAAGAACAAGGTGTTTCCTTCCGGTTGGGCAGAAAGACAGCCAAGATAGAAGGTCGTAACGGCAAGGTAGAAGCGGTCGTTTTAGACAACAGCGAGCGCCTGAATGCTGACTTGGTTGTCGTCGGTATTGGAGTGCAGCCAGCCACCGAGTTTCTGCAACTGAAGTTAAACCCAGAAGACGGCAGCGTGCCGGTAGATGAATACCTGCGCGTGAGTGAAGGGGTGTATGCTGCTGGCGATGTTGCCAGCTTTCCTGACTGGCGTACTGGAGAGTACACGCGCATTGAACACTGGCGACTAGCAGCCCAGCACGGTCGGGTTGCAGCCCACAACATGGTAGGGCAAGCAGTTAAGTTTGCGGGAGTGCCGATTTTCTGGACGATGCAGTTCAAGTTCCCACTCCGCTACGTCGGACATGCTGAAGAGTGGGATGAGATTATTTTTGATGGCGACCCCCAAAAGCGCGAATTTATGGCCTTCTACGTCAAGGGTGACCGAGTCTTAGCGGTGGCAGCTAGCCAGCGCGATACCCAAATGGCGGCAGTTTCAGAACTGATGCGCTTAGACAAAATGCCGACGCCGGTCGAGCTGCGGGATGGTGCAGTTGACCTGGTAAGACTGGTGCAGCAGTGAAAAATACAAATTTGAGTTGAAAGTCTGAGATATCTTTAGATAAATTAGAGTGCCGGATAGATTAATGATGAAGCTGGCAGCACGAGTTGGTCAGGTAACTCCCTCAATCACCTTAGCGATCGCCGCCAAGGCCAAGGCGATGAAGGGAGAGGGGATAGAAGTCTGTAATTTCAGCGCTGGGGAACCGGATTTCGATACCCCTGCACACATCAAGGCGGCTGCTAAACAAGCCCTAGACGAAGGCAAAACGAGGTATGGCCCAGCAGCTGGAGAGCCGAGGTTAAGGGAAGCGATCGCCCACAAACTGAAGGGCAATGGTCTTCGCTATGCACCCAAGGATGTCATGGTCACCAACGGCGGTAAGCATTCGCTGTTTAACCTGATGATGGCA
>CAXUIV010000109.1:0-10489 GCA_964250875.1 uncultured bacterium | reverse complement strand
CTACCTGCAATTTAACGAAAGTCATGGCCAAACCTTGACCTCCTTGCGACTGCGAGGTTGAGCTTGGTCCTTGTGGAGATTGAGTCTGACCTGGAGAAGGTCTAGTGGTTGTAGGTCCTGGGTGCCCACTGCTGGGTAGTGGTGTGGTAGCTGGATTAGGAAAAGACGCTGGACGCGATCGCCTGGAGCCATCCTGCACAGGTTTTCCGCCACCTCTCGGTAATACACTCTGCTGCGAACGAGTAAAGGGCACAAGCGGTAATGACGGTGACAGAGGAGTACGGACCTGCCTCCTAACAGTAACGATGTTTTGAGGCTGGAGCGTGCCCCTCGCACTCTGTTTATTTGCTGTTTTAAGGTTCCGGATTGGTTGAGGTGAGGCTACAGTAGCAGGAGTCTCAACCAGATCGATAGGAACAGCTTGAGTAGACGGCGGCGGTGAGAGGGGCACGATGGACGTCCGCACACTCAATATCGCTAGTGCGTGCAGCAGTATAGAGCCTGTGAGTACGTTCAGCCACAGATTTGGTGGGTCAGTGTGTCGCCTCAAGTCCGTATAGGAATCACCTTTAGAGTCAACCAACTGACCCATTGCCTAAGCCTCTGTTAAAGGTAGGGATTGTTCTTCTAATTGAAGCGCAAAAGTGAGAACTGTTTCATCAACACCTTTAAGTTGCAGAGGACTGCATTTAGTAATTTCCTCTTCTTGAAGATAGTCTGCCACGGCTGCGGAGACAAGAATTTGACCTGGTTCAGCAGCTTGTTGCAGCCGTGCCGCAATATTCACGCTGGGACCAATTGCTGTATAGTCGGTGCGTTCGGCACTGCCAAACATCCCCACCACTGCCGTACCTTGGTGAATACCACACCGGAACTGGACGGGGGGGACATTGTTCGTCCCAACCAGCCCAAGACTCTGCCAGCGCTGATTCAGCACCACAAGCGAGTGGTGCATAGCCTTTGTTGTGGCGATCGCCCGTCGAACTTGCTCATTAGGCGTCAGTTCCTCAGGTGCACCAAACATAGTCACAATCGCATCGCCCATAAACTTATCAACCGTACCGCCGTTATCAAACACGGCTCGAATCATCGCTGCTAAATATTCATTTAATAACTCTGCTACTCGACGTGACCTCAGCGTATTCGCTAGTTGGGTAAAACCAACAATATCAGTAAATAGTATTGTGACTAGGTGGGGTTCGGGACGCAGATCCAGCATCAGTTCACCAGCTGCTGCCTTCTTTACCATCGCTGGAGGCAGGAAGCGTTTCAGCACGGACTCTGTCAGGTAGTTATTCAGTTCCAGCACCCGGCGTTCATTTTCCTTCAATGCCAGCAGATTACGCACCTCCGCCAGCAGTTCCCGGTCATTAAATGGCTTAGCAAGATAACCATCTGCTCCGCTTTCTGTGCCCTCAATTCGGGTCTCCTCGTCAGCCTTCGCCGTTAGCAGGATGATCGGTGTTCCCCTCAACTTATCCTGTTTCTTGATCAAAGAGATCATCTCCAAACCTGAAAGCTGGGGCATCATTAAGTCCGTCACGATCAAGTCAGGGAACTGGGACTGGGCTACATGCAAACCCTCCGCCCCATTGCGAGCTGTCAAGACCTGATACCCACCTAGTTTGGCCAGAATGCTAGACACGTAGGTTCGCAAATCGGGATTGTCCTCCACCACTAAGACTGTGTTTTGAGTTTTGCTGCTGTGTGCGCCTGTGTGCCCTTTGGGTATTTGGGTATGCCCCCTTGGGGGGAGTTTTAAGTCTTCAACTTCTGCATCTAACTCCGAACTCCGAACTCCGAACTCCGAACTCTCATCAGTTGGCTCCATCAATTCAAGATCTGCCAACTCTACAGCAGCGCGGCGCGGCAGCATTTCTGTTGATACTTCCAGCACCTGATCGAGAGGGAGGTGAGCTGTTCCAGTTGGTAGCCAAACTGTAAATGTGCTGCCCTCGCCGTAAACCGACTCCACAGAGATTTGACCTCCGTGCAGTTCAACCAGTTCCTTTGCCAAAGCCAGACCCAAACCACTGCCCTCATAGGAGCGGTTGGCTGAACCCTCTGCTTGGCGAAATCGCTCAAACAGGTGAGGAATCTGCTCTGTGCGAATGCCGATCCCAGTGTCTTGAACTTGCAACAAGCAGTGACTGCCAGCCAGTTGGAGCTTGACGAGAATTGTACTGCCGCTAGGGGTAAACTTGACCGCGTTGGACAAAAGGTTGTACAGCACCTTGTCAAACTTTTCTGTGTCTAGGTAAAGGGGTGGGCAGTTTTGTAGCTGAGTCACTAGCTTCAGCCCCTTCTTCTCGCAGTAAGGTTGAAACGACTCGACAACCTGGCCGATTAACTCCACTAAGTGACAGGGACGGAAGCTAGCCTGCATCCGACCAGCATCAAGTCGCTGGAGATCCAGGAGCTGATTTACCAATCGCAACAGACGGCGGGCGTTGCGGAGGGCGATCGCGGCATGCTCTAGCGGTAAATCTTGCGCTTGAGCTACAGCAGACTCTAACGGCCCCAACATCAGGGTGAGTGGGGTACGGAACTCGTGGGAGATGTTTTGAAAGAACTCGGTTTTCAGCCGGTCCAATTCCAACAAGCGCTCAGCTTGCTGCCGGGTTTTTTGATACAGCCAAGACTGCTGCACGGCGATCGCGGCTTGAGCTGCCACTGCTTGGGCTAACTCAATCTCAGATACTTGCCATTGGCGGGGGTGGTGAGTCTGACGCAGCGTAATGCTGCCAATACTCTTGCCATCTGTAAGTAACGGCACGACCAGCAGCGCTCGTGCTGTTGCCCGCAACGGCAAGTCAAATCCCCGCATTTCTGGCTGTTGGGTCAGATCGTGAATGACAACTGGCTGTTGAGTCCTCAGCAGCTCTTGCAGCACCGGGTTCCCAGCAATTGGAACATGAGATTGAGGTAATTGTGGCGTTGTTTTGCGTTCAGTTGGGATGCCAGCGTCAAACTCTCGGCCTTCAGAACCCCAAATTCCCAAACTTCCCACTCCAAACTCTTCAGTTTTGTAATACAGGCCCACAGCCTTGACAAACTCATCCTCTTCTGTCCACAGCGAAAGGACACACCCGTCTACGTCCAAGGCTTGTCCTAGTCGTTGGGTGATGGCGGCAAAAATACTTTGGGGATCAAGGCTAGAGCGGATTGCCGTGGTAATTGTATTAATCAGCGCCTCCCGCATAGCAAGGGCGCGAACTTGCTCATAAGCACGAGCCTGAGACAGGGCAAGGGCGGCTTGGTCCGCCACCATAAACACGAGTTGAACCTCGTCATCCCGCCAGAGTCGTGGCTGATCACACTGGTGCAGCGCCAGTACTGCCATAAGTTCCTGTTGGCAGATGAGTGGCACTATCAAGCTGGAGCAGACATTAGCTGCTTGGTAAGCTGAGGCGCGTCTTTTAAGTTCCGGAGTAGTGCCTTGGATTCGCTCATCCATTAACACTTCATGGAGTACCTGCACCTCGCGTGTCTCCCACACTGTTTGACTAAAAGTGAAGGCATCTACCCTGGGCTTGCCATTGCGGTCAGACGACTGTTGTGAAGGCACATCGGTCTGCTTCCTGATCCCTGATGGCTGATAGATAAACCACTCATCGCTCATCCGGTTATCTTGAAAAGGGCGCAGAATGCAACAGCTAGCCTCTAACATATTGCCTACCGTATCCACAATCGTCTGTAGAACTTGCCGGTAGTCGAGAGCGCTACGAATTGTGTTGGTGACGGTATTCAGCAGCGATTCTTGGCGGAGTGTTCGGCATAATTCGTGGGTACGAGCCTTTAGGACGTTGTGAGTATCTAAAGCCTGACGCACCAACGCTTTAAGTTCTTCGGCTTCCCAGGGTTTAGTGACATACTTGAATACCTTGCCAGCGTTAATCGCCTCCACTAGGTCATCCACATCGGTGTAACCAGTCAGGATGATCCGGATGATATCGGGATACTGGGTGGCTGTAAGGCTTAAGAACTCCGTGCCACTCATTAGAGGCATGCGCTGATCGGAGATAATCACCGCGACATCTCCCTCTTTCGCCAAAACCTCCAGTGCGGCTGGCCCTGAAACTGCCCTTAGCACTTTGTAGTCGTGGTGAAAGGTGCGATAAAGTAGGTCGAGATTATCTGGCTCATCATCGACAACCAGAATTTTAGGTTTATCTTTTGCTTGGGGTTTCATGCACCGCTTCCCAGCTGCAAGGACAGTCGGACGAACAACAGTCTGCTTAGGCATAGATGTTGCTAAATCAGGATGGTGAGTGGTTAAGGCAATGGCACTGTACCTGATATAAAAAAACGCCACCAATTACCTTTTGCCTTTGGCGTCCCTGACTACGCCTGTGGCGATCGCTCGTGGTGCACCCCAATCCATTGTATTAGCAGTCTTGGTATTAGAGGAGGGTTGGTGACAAATTAGCTCAAATCCCAGACTCATTAAGAGCTGTAGAACGCTGAAGGCAGCGTTCAAATGGGGCTAAAGCCTCAAATCCTCTTCTACTTCTATTAATTTTGCCCTCCAAAGTCCTAGCGCTAACGGTGGAAGGTGGGATTTTATTATGGCGGTCATTCTAAAGTGGCTTTCTGCCACACAAATGGTTAAATACAAGGACAGATATCATATACCTACATAAACCAGAGTTGACAATCCGGACAGCAATTGAATCGATTTACTGTCCTACAGCTCTGGGAGTAAAATCAGTTCAGTGCACTTCCTGTCCCTACTCTAGATCTCAGGTCCATTCCTTTAACAGGATACGAGAGACACTGCTGAAACGGAAGCGAAGCAGTTATCTTTTGTATTTTATACTACTAAATAAAGGCAAGCTGTGTGCTTTGCAGTCAGTTCTGAGATTGACAAGGTATGCAAGTCGTCGAATAGGGCAGGAGGCATCGGTCTCTGGTATTCCCATGCCCTATGCCCCATGCCCATGCCCAAATTCCTATACGAGTGCGTTCTAACTAAAGTCTTTTAATCCTAGTGCTGCTGTTCTCTACGGTTGTTTGAAGCGCTCTGTCAATTTTTGTTGTGTTTTTTGGATTAATTCAGCGGCTTGACTGCGTTGCTCTGGAGTCAGCACTTCGCGGATCGCTAACATCTGGTCAAACTGGAGTGACTGCACCTGCTGTTTCAAATTCTCAACCTGAAGATATTTTTCCCGGATTTCATCCTCAGAGGCTGTGGTCGCCATCAGAGCCTGCAATTCCTGATCGGCCTGCTTCAAGGCTTGACGGGGTTGAGCTGTCTTGTCTTTATACTGATTGCGGATAGCCTGAATTTTTTGAACTTGGTCCTGCTTAAGATTCAGATCCTGCGTCAATTTATCCCAGAATTGCTCGCCAGGAGATTGATCTGATTCTGTGTTCTGCGCCATGTGTAGATGCGAAGGGCTGGGAGATGCAAAAGCAATAGCACTACTAAGTGATACGATTAAAACTGTGGCGGTAGGGGCGATCAATCTGGTTAAACGCATGTGGTATGCTCTGCTCCATTCGGCTCAACTGTCTCAATCTTAGAGATCCAGAATTAGATGGATATATGGAAGAAGTCATAATTCTAACCATGACCAAAGTCATAAGTGAATTCACTAAAACGCAGAGGATTGATTGAAGCTAATGTATTCTTTAACAAGAATGCACTGATATGTAATCAGAGGATGCGAAGATAAAATTGGAGCTAAGTAATCTTTCAATCGCCGTAACGTTCTTCGTTCTCCTTTCATACATCAGTTGACCCCTGTGAGTCGCCCCATCTCAATCCAAAACCATCCCTTTCGTTTTCTGCTCTATATTGAATGGAGCCTGATAGTAGCCGCTGCTCTGTTTGAGACAATAGACATCCCACACCCTCGCGGTCTACATTTACCAGGACTGACAATCTTCAGTTTGGTTATTTTTGGCGTGATGGGCTTGAGATTGCCTATGGGCAGGCAGAGTCAGAAAGTGTTTTATACTAGCCTAGAGCTTTTACTCATTTTGCTAACTATTGTAGGAGGAATGCGGCTTAATTTGGTTTTGCCGATGTTTCTGGTTATTCGTGGCTGCTTAATCTTTCATCTGCTAGGTCGTCTAGTAGTTACAGGATTAGCATTTATGTCATTTCTGATCATTGTTCTCTGGCGATCTTTCCCTCCAATACCGGCATATGAGCATAGGCCATTAACACTGTCTATAGTGTTACCCGGATTGCTACTCAATGGATTGATCTTAGTGTTTGTGCTGGTATTAATGAATTTTATGCTGTTTGAGCGCCGGAGTCGAGAAAAGCTCACGACCGCTCATGAACAACTCCGGCAATACTCCTTGCGAATTGAAGATCAGGCTATGCTGCAAGAACGTAACCGTATTGGTCGCGATATTCATGATTCTTTAGGACACTCGCTAACAGCACTGAATCTCCAGTTAGAAGCGGCTCTAAAAATCTGGTCAACTGACGCAACCAAAGCCCTAAAATTTGTGTCAGAGGCCAAGCAGCTTGGGTCAACGGCATTGCGAGAGGTCCGTCAATCCGTTGCAACTCTCCGGGCTGATCCTTTGCAAGGTGAGTCTTTAGAAAAGGCGCTCGCCTCCCTAGCGGCGGAGTTTGACCATGCAACTACCACCTCCCTAAATTGGCTTCTGCCTCCAGGGCGCTCCATACCTCCTGAAATTGGCATTGCTATTTACAGAATCACCCAGGAGGCCCTAACTAACATTCGCAAACATGCAGCGGCAACAGAGGTGAGAATTCAGCTGAGTGATACAGAAACAAGGCTCATCTTGACGATTCAAGATAACGGTGCAGGTTTTAAATTAGACCAGAACACAACTGGTTTTGGACTCCAAAGCATGCGTGATCGGACTTTAGCCCTGGGAGGCCGATTTGAAATTCAAAGCGCACCTGTCTCTGGATGCCGGATTACAGCTGATTTCCCCCTACTAAAGTGGCCACAATGATTCGCATTTTGCTAGTAGACGACCAAAGTCTGATCCGTCAGGGCTTAAGAGCATTGTTAGAGTTAGAGCCAGATTTGCAGATTGTGGGAGAGGCTGAAAATGGTAAAGTCGCAATTCAACTTGTAGAGACGCTGCATGCAACGCCTTTACAGCCGGATTTAATCTTGATGGATATTCGTATGCCCGTTATGGATGGGGTGGCGGCGACGCGGGAAATTTGTCGCTTGTTTGCTGGGACGAAAGTCTTAGTGCTGACAACTTTTGATGATGATGAGTACGTAACGGCGGCCCTGAGACACGGTGCACTAGGGTATCTACTTAAAGATACACCCTCAGAAGAGTTAGCCACAGCAATTCGGTCTGTTCACAAGGGATACACCCAGCTAGGACCAGGTCTAGTAGAAAAGATGATGGCTAAAGTCTCTGCCCCACGACCTACTCCACCGCCGATCTGGGCCGATCTGACTCCTAGAGAACGAGAGGTTCTGCGCTTAATTGGTACTGGAGCCAGCAATCGCGAAATTGCTCAGGCGCTTTATATTTCTGAGGGGACAGTCAAGAACCACGTCACGCGAATTCTCAGCCAGTTGAATTTACGCGATCGCACACAAGCCGCAATTTTAGCCAACTCTTTTTTGCCCCAGCTTGAGGCAGACAGCGACAACAGCCACTAAACCGTTCTTGACTTTGGGTAAAATAGCAAAAGTCAAGGGGGAGAAGTTATGAGTGAAGACAGGACTCAATTTGAAGTTATGGTAAAGCCAAAAGTCAAGGAATTGATTGCGGATATTGCCGAACAAGACGGAGTCTCGTTTAATGATATGTGCCAGATCCTATTTATTGAAGCTCTGACTGCACGGGGGCGGAAGGAAGAGGAGATCAACAACCAAGGTGAGTAACAGAGCCGGTAACGAGCCCCGTTGTCTTTGAGATATAGCAATCCTAAATCATTTGTGAGCAACCTGTAGAGACGCTACATACCAACGTCTCTACATAGGAATGAACGCCAACCCTCATGAAGCCATCACCATATTAAGGTTGACAACTTCTCGCAGCCTAGCAATTACAAAGGGTTTGTCTAAGTACGACAACAAAGCACCAGCTTTGGGGCCGCGTTCTTTACCCAAAAAAGACATATAAACTGCTTTAAAGGCGATCGCCTGCTGAATCTGCAACTCCTTTGATGTAGCAAACAACGCGGATTGCAGCGACTCACCCTCCCAATCTGCAACCTGCTCTAAGTTTTCCACCAGCTTTTCCAGGTAAGAAACCTGTTCTTGAGTTAACTCGCTAGCTTTCTCAGGAACTTGCTCTAGGTGAAGCACTAGCTTTTCCTCTGGGTCTGCATAGTCTTGCAGCCACTTCTGAGCAACAGCAATTCTTTGATTGATGATTTGGAGATCAAAATCACTCAAAGGTTCAGAACTCCGCTTTGCGACTTCTGCTCTAATATCGAGATGTGGAACTTGAAGTAGCGAGACCAGTGTACTTAAGTCGAAGGGATGGTAGGTTTTAATTTCCTCATCCAACTGCGAATAAAACAAAGGCATCAGATCTTGAGCCAGTGACTTTTCTTGATGCTCTGCAAGTTGATACTTTTCCACCAAAGCATCATAGTCCCGAAACAAGCGGGTAATTGTTTCGTAGTTAGGAGAGAAATTAATCACTGACTTAGGCTGAGTCCGCAGCATCAAAAAGCGCAGCAGTTCTGGAGGCATCAACTCGGCAATTTCCTTGGCGCTTGAGCCAACCCCTTTTGATGAACTCATCTTGGTGCCATTTACCAGGATGAATTCATAGGGAGAATGAAAGGGCGGCTGTTTGTGTAGAACCTTGCGGCATATGGCATTGGCAACATCTCTAGACCCACCTTTTTGGGAGTGGTCCTTACCTGACATCTCAATCGTCACACCCAGCAGATCCCACTTCGCCACCCATTCAACTTTCCAAGGCAGCTTACCATTGCCATCAAACGGAGAAATCCAGCCTGAATGTCCACAGCCTTGCACCCAGTCAGTGGCATTCGGCTTGCAGGTATAGAAAACCTCTGAGCCGTTGTAGTCTGTTACAGCAGTTGTCGCAATTTTGCCACAGTTTTCACAGATGACCTGGAACGGATACCAGTTATCCGCCCGGTCAGCTTTGCTCACGTCTTTGTAGACCTCCCGGACTAAATGAGCATTTTTGAGGAAAACGTCGATGTGGTGGTTCATCTGCCCTGAACGATAGCGATCGCGCAGGTAGTAGACTTCTGGTCTGACTCCTAGATAATCAAAGATCTCCAGAAATTCGCCGATGAAATACTTGGCGTAATCACTGGCTGTATCTTCCGGGGAAGGAACATTGCACAGAGGAAAACCCAGGTAGGGGCTAAACTTCTCCTGTGGTAAATACTTGGGTACTGTATCCAGAGCATCGTAGTCATCGACGCCGTACAAAAACTTAACGGGCTTGCCTGCGTGTTTCAGGGCTCGGTAGATCACATCATGAATCACCACACCCCGCAGTGACCCTACATGAACTCTGCCTGAGGGAGTTTTTGAATCGTTAACTACCTGTGCGCCTTCTGAATCCGCAGCGATTTTGTCAGCCCAAAACATCTCTAATTCGTATTTCTTTACATTATTTCTATTGTAGCTCTGTAGTAGCACTGATACCTTTTCGTTTTCAGGCTGAAACCTGAGCAAATGGTCACTTGCCATAGCGCCAGCATCTTGCCTGTATAAAATGTGTAAGTTATGGCTAGAAGATTAACCGCCTGCTTCCAAGTGCTGTACCTGTATTCCCGCCGGATCAGAGCTAACTAGGTAATCACAGTTGTATGATGGCCCATAATTGTTTCTCTAGGTCTTGACTCTATTCTTTGTTCATTTAGCAGCAGGACGTTGGGAGTGGGAAGGTGGCATAACGCGCGATCGCGGTTTTGCTGCAACAGGCGGTTTTCCTGGTAGAGCGGGTGTCACTCCGGGCACATCCCGACTGGTGCGGAAACTAACATTCACCCCTTCATTAGATTGCTCCATAACAAGCATGGGTGTAGGCTTAGCCTTCTGATCCCAACGCATATGTGCAACCCGATTTTGAATCGTTGGTTGCCAAGTATCATGGTCTTCTGCTGGACTGAGATAGGTTTCGATGCAGTCAATAATCTGATTGATTGTAGTGGAGGTTGCCTGCGTCGGTAACTTCATCAGCCGGATCTGAATCCGAAACAGCACTCGTTTTGTCCGCTTCGGCGGCACTCCCGTTTCATATTCCACATCAAAGGTTTCGTCCACTTGTCGTCCAGAACTGGCGATGCCAACGATACCTTGTTGAGCTTGTGAGGGACGCAGCGCCAGAGTGATCTTCTCTTTGACTTTAATTTTTATCTGATTCACAACCGCAAAATGAAAGACCTCTTCTGCCATCCGCATTCGGAGATAGTCGAGGTTAAACTCGCGAGAGTTGATCAAATCTGGGTTTGTCTCCATCTTGCGGATGGTCTCAAGCGCCAGCTTTAATTTCTTCTGTAGTTCTTGCGTTCTAAACTGCTCAAACTTAA
>CAXUIV010000108.1:0-10499 GCA_964250875.1 uncultured bacterium | reverse complement strand
TTCGCGCTGAATATCTCAGCACGGTCAGTAATCTCCCCAAAGGGTTGCAAGACCGCGCTCCTGCTGACTTTCAGTGGCTGCGGACTTTTGAAGTGTTTTTCCCATTCACAGCTCGCCTAACGGTCAAGTTCCCTAACGATGGACAGTTGTGTATTCTCAATGCCGCCTCGCCGGTTTCTGCCCGCAAGACGCGAGTGTTCTGCCCAATTTGCCGTAACTTCGACAAAGATGTGGATTTAGAACCCGTATACGAATTCAACTATCAAGTTTTTGCTGAAGACAAAGAAGTGGTAGAAGCACAATATCCTGAAGACTTGCCGCTCGATCTCCGAGCAGAGTCTCATATCCGCGCCGACAAGACATCCATCGCTTATCGCAAAGGTCTGGCGGCGATCGGACTTGGCGCAAGCTATACAGCTTAATTTGCTACAGCAGTTCCCGTTTGTCATGCGGTGCATGTAGAGGGCGCAAGGCTTTGCGTCCCTACGATTGGCTGTACCTTACTAGACTGGGAGCTGCCATATGACTCAGCCGCTAAGATCTGAGATATGGCTACTCGTCTAAATATCTGATTGCCCAACACTCTTGATTAGACATAATTATTATGACGTTACATGAAGTTCAAGAGCAAGCATTGAGATTGTCTGCTGAGGAGCGTTGGCAATTAATCAACACTCTGATGCAATCGCTTCAATCAAAATCTCAAGCGACGATTAAGCCAAAGGGTTTAGCCGCAAGTTTGGTCGGCATCGCGAAGACAGACGCACCGTCACCTACAGACGAGGAAGTAAAAATTTTGCTGGATGAGCGGTTGGTGCAAAAGTATCTGTACGCAAGTTCTATTTGATACCAACGTCTCGCTGAATGCTTTATTGGCACGTGAACCTTTTGTAGTGGATGCTGTTTTTTTGCTGGAGGCAGTTGAGTCGGGGCGAGTCGAAGGGTTTATGTCCAGCAACGACGGTTACGGATGTGCATTATTTGGTTAAACGGCAGACGAAGAGTGCTAAAACTGCTATTACCGCAGTGACTCGATTGTTAGCGTTGATGGAAATTTGTGCGGCGGATCGCGAAGTGCTAGAGCAAGCATGCTGGAGTTGGCTGATTTTGAAGATGCTGTGCAGGTAAGTTGTGCAGTTACGGCAGGTTTAGACGCTTGTTACTCGTGATGTTGCGGGATTTACAGGCTCCCCAGTCTCGGCTTCATCACCTAAGGAACTAAAGGATAGCTTGATAAGGACAAATACATAGTACAAAGTATGTCAAATTCTCATAGTCCTCTTCGAATTACGTCTGAATCACAATAATCATCCACAGACCTGCTGCCAACACCACAGTTCCAAGGTGTTGTGGTAAGAGCAATCGTAGCGGTTGACGGGCGATTTTTTGAGTCAATATCACAGTTAAAAGGACTGAGAAAACCAGCGTTGTTCCCTGCAAGAAAGCTGTCACAGCCGGGTGAGCTACTACCACTGGTAGTCCCTGACCACTGTAGCCGAACGTGGCTAAACTTAACGGCAAAACACGTCCTGCTTCCCCTAAGCCCAGGCGCAGATAGTGGGCTAGATTTCCTCCCAATACTAACGGCAAGTACCCATAAGCTAGCTCCACAAATGTTCGAGGTTTGGGATTATGTATGTTATTGAGTTGTTTGTATAACAGGTGGAACAGTTGAATAGAACCATAGGCAAGCAGTGGAATCCCAATCGGCACAACTAACGCTGCCAGCGACAATCCCAAGTGAAGCCAAAACTGCGTTAAATCCAGGTTCAACCCTAGCCAAGTTTGCAATTCCGGTAAGCGATGCAGAAAAACCCCGTTCAACAGCAAAAATAACAGAGCGACTTCATAGCTGTGGGGTACATGAGTTGTCCACAGCTCAATTCCAGGAGGACGCAAATTTAGCTCGACGGAACGGTGGGGACAGGCTTTGAGGCAAGTCATGCACAGCACGCAGTCTTTGTTATCTTGCAGTTGCGCTGGGTGAGAATACAAAGGACATCCCCCAGTCTCCATCCCCTCACCCTTTTGAGGACCGCCTTTGTAGCACTGATAAGTGGTGCATTCAGCCGAACAAGTGCCCTGCTGCGCTCGCAACTCAGTCATTGACAGCTTGGCAAATAAACCATTCATACCCCCAATTGGGCACAGATAGCGACACCAAAATCGGCGCTCAAAAATCGCTGAGAAAATCATAGCGCCAGCAGTAATTAATAACAGCAAACAAGCTGAGAGATAGGCTGTATTTTCTAAGTGCCAGAGTTCCTCCCATAGAAAAATCAGCACAAATAACCCAAACAAAAACCACCCTCCCCACTTCTCAGCTTGCTGTCGCGGCCAGCGTTTCAGTTGCCGGGGCCAAAGCCATAGGGATAGCTTCTGAGTGACTTCTCCATAAATCATGAACGGACAGACGGCGCACCAGAGACGCCCGACAAACGGAAAGCCTAGCAGAATCAAAGGCCACCACCAAGCCCAGAACAGATTTAAAGCCACATTTTGATCGCGACGTTGGGGACCAACAAACAGCAGCGCCACAACAACAGCGAAAGCCGTTAAGGTAAAGCCGTAGTTAATTCGGTCTGGCCACCAGGAACTGCGCAGAAGCCGTCGTAAACCAGGATAGGCATTCAGCAGATTAACCCGAAATTGCTTTTTCTTGGTCTGAGCTGACCAAAAAATTTCTTCGGTTAGCTCAGCTGCACCTGCGGACTGCACGATCGCCCGTTCTACCAACCTTTGCAACTCCCTTAAATTGCCCGGAAAATCATACGACTGCAAGCGTCGCAGGGCTTCTGGCGTGACTTTAGGTTGGGGATGCCTTTCTTCTGACGGTAAAGACTGATGTGATATTCCACCTGGGCTTTGATATCAGTCTTCCGCACTCGCAGTGGCGGGACTTTGATAATATGACCAACACAGCGCTCAATCGTAGGCTGATTTTTTTCGGCAACCATTAAAATGTGGGCACGACAAGCGCGGGGTTCAGATGGCGGTTCTCCCGGACGGCTGACGGGGCGATAGGTCCCTGTTTTTAACAACTGAGCCAATGATGGCACCAGTTCGGCGGGGAGTTCTTGGATGTTGTTGAGAATAATAGTGCCTTCCCCAAGCCATTCGAGCAGTCCCTGTTTACCACTAGCACGACCACCACTAGCACGACCAAAGAGGTCAGCACCGCTTGTCTGGAGAATACCGCAGTTAACTTGAATAATCGGCTCCCGCCGTCGAGGAGAGCCAAAGTGGATCAGGGCAGCGGTGTTGTCTTTTTCTAGACCTGGCTCCCCAAAAATCAGGACCGATTGGCGATCGCTAGCAGCCTCTTTGATCTGCTGTCGCAGACGCACGGCGTAGCGGCTTGTTCCCACAATTCCTCGTTTCGCTTTGGTGACTAAGTATGGCCGCAAAGCGACAGAACGCTCCTGCTCATACGTGAGCGCGGCCGTGAGTTGAGCCACTTCCTGAGCCTGTTGGCGTGAAAAAGCCTGGGCGATTTCGGGGTATTGAGCAACTAATTCTCGAAACCGAGCAGCAGGAACCGCCCACAGTTCACAGTCCGTCAGGGTAATTGCTGTGCGCTGCGCTGGCTGATCCAACAGCAGCTCTTGCAGATGAATAACTGCCCCAGGAAGCAAGCTACTAGCCAAGGCTGGGCCTGTTTGACTGGTATGATAGCTCTCCATCTGGCCTTGTTTGAGAATGTAGAGAGCTTCAGGAGACGTGTCTTCTAAAACCAGGCGACGGTTCGCTAGCACAACCTCTCCTTCAGTAACTTGGGCGATCGCCTCTAATACCTCTGGAGACAGAATACCCAGTGCCGTCCGTTCTTGTAGCCATATTACTGAGGCTGGAGATATCATGATGGGTTCGATAAGGATGGGAAAGGGGAAAGGCGAAAAGCGAAAGGGGCATGGGGCATGGTAGAAAACTAGCAATTAAAATTCCGCACCTTGCTTGGCTTTACTCCTGTCCACCCATTTAATGAGTACAGAAATTATCACTTATGAGCGTGTCAGATCTTCCTAATCTCTGGGTCCCCTTAGCACTTTTGGGTTTGATCATAATTGCCGCTGTTTTTTTCAGTCGCAGCAGCTGAGCGACAATTGGACCCCATGCCCTCTGCCCCATGCCCCATGCCCGGTAATGAAAGTAGTGACAGTTCATAATTTGGCACTTCCGTCGCCAACCATTTGTGAGCGCGTTTACATTAGGAAGCAAAGCTTAGCGAGTTAAAGCAAGCAATACGGAGCATTTCTGACAACCAAGGGTCCTACCAGTCTTGATTTTTGTAACTTCGGCTACCCAATCACCACTGAGGACTTAATTGCGTGAGAAGTAATTCATCGTCAAACTGTCAACTTTTTCTACTATCTTTACTAGCACTGCTGACACCAAGTCTAACTTTTGCATTTTCTTCAGCTTCATACCCATCCACTCCACCTGCTAGTTCTGTCAAAGTAGCGAAATCTACCAATGTTGTTGGTAACGGTACACCATCAAGCTGTACAGAGCAGGCTTTCACAAATGCAGTAGCCAAGGGAGGAGTTATCACCTTTAAATGTGGTTCTTCTCCCTATACTTTGACCTTATCCTCAGAAAAAACAATTTCGAGTGATACTGTCATTGATGGCGGCAACCGTGTGACATTAAGTGGAGGTAACAAGGTTCGGATTTTAAGCATCAAGAGTTCCTATGATCGCTCCACACCAAACTTAACAGTCCAAAACATCACCTTGACCAAAGGCCATACGACTGATGTTCCAAACACAACAAATATAGACCAAGGCGGAGCGGCAATCTACCGACTTGGGGGAACTTTAACCGTCAATAACAGCAAGTTCATTGATAATGTAGGTCCAGTTACGGGTCAAGATGTTGCTGGTGGTGCCATTTATGCTGTTGGTGGTGGTAAAACCACCATTGTCGGTAGTGTTTTCCAAGGCAATCAAGCTAGTAACGGCGGAGCTATAGGAATCTTGGGAGGCGCTCTGACCGTTGTCAACAGCACAGTATCGGGTAACACAGCAACAGGCAGTGGTGGAAACCCAGGTCACGGCGGTAACGCTGGTGGAATCTATATAGATGGTGAGAATAGCCTGTTTGGTGTAGCCGTTAATTTATCCGGCGTCAAAGTGATCAACAACAAAGGTAATGCCTATGGTGGCGGCTTGTTTCGCATTGCCTATCATGGCGAGACAACGACAATTGATAAATCCTCGTTCGATGGTAATTCCATTCCGAATCAAACTGTCAGTTTTGCCGGTGGGGTTTACTTACAGGGCACGAAGATTGACCTCACGAATTCTAGTGTGACTAGAAATACAGCTAATGGTCCAGGCGGTATGTATGTCGGTCCTGGCTCTGTGCTAAATATGACCAACGTTACTGTTGCCAACAACATCGCAGGTACCGGCTTAGGAGGTGGCCTTTTGATTGACAATAGTGTCAGCGGTCAAATCTTAAACTCAACCATTGCTGACAATCAAACGCCCGGTCCTTACTCTTTTGGTGCCGGGATTGCTGGTGGCAGCGCAACTGTGCTGCTGGGAAACACGATCATTGCTAACAACACAGTGGGAAATGCCTACAATCCCATCAACTGCACTGCGAAGTTGGGCAATCTCGGTGGGAATTTGCAGTATCCTGTTGCCCGCAAAGGTGGTGGCTCTGATAATCCCAGCGCTTTATGTTCGGACGGAATCATAGAAGAAAATCCGCTGCTCGGCTCCCTGCAAGGCCAAGGTGGTCCAATGACTATCGCTCCAGCACCAAACAGTCCAGCGGCTGGTCAAGGACACAACAATTGTCCGAAAACTGACGAGCGCGGACAGCCTCGTCACAATCCCTGTACGATTGGGGCTTACGAGTTGCCCTAAAGGATGTAGGTCGAGGGTAGCGAGAGTTAAATGTCAATTGATTCGATGACGGTGAGCAATGCGATAGCGAAGCGGCAGCCTCCGGCTATCCCACTCTTGAGGCGAAATTGCAGTTGCAGCTTCCTGTCAGCATTCATCCAAGCACCGAGAACAGATTCTAGGTGAATTCATCGCATGGCAGCAGACGTTCGGAAATTTTCTACCTGATCTAGGGAGACGTGAGCACCACCAACTTAGCACCGCTATTCTAGGTAATGGGAGACTTTCATTAACCAGTTTTCTGGAAGCTTGGCTATTCTTTACCGCGTCTTTGGCGCTTGACTTTCAACAGGAGACGGATTAAACGTCGAATCTAAACTAATTCTCCAAAAATCTTCCAGTGGCTGCGATCCCGGCAACCTCTGAGCGTCTGCTGAACGATCATAATCTAGTCCAACACTGAACGGGCCACCTAAATAAACCTGTCCAAGTCTTCCAACACCTTCAATATCGCTGGGATCAGTTATGGTCTTCTGGCTCAGCTTGATAGTTGTTTTGTCACCATTGACGAAGTAGATCGTAGCTCGACTTTGGTTGAACTGCACCTGAACATCGTAAACCCCGCCAGTCCTGTAAGAATAAAGTTTGGCAGGTAGCTTTCTGCCATCAATATTTTTCCCCTGATACTCAGCAGCCATAGCAGGCGTTGCCAGCAGTAGCAAGGCTGATAAGAGTAGCCCAAATTTCATTTCCCTCTCCATTCCTTTACTCCCTCTTAAACAACTTTAACGACATGATAAGTAAAGTTGAGACTTGCCCAGGCATTAACATCAAGTGCATAGGCGTCAACAACCGGACTGTTGGTCTCAACTGCACTCGCTTGATGTAGGTCTTGCAGCACCGTTCGCAAGACTTCTAGAGGTTTTGACAATGGGCCAATGTGCTGTTGTTCCTCCTTCAAATGCAGGGCAACTTCCAAAGCAGCAAGGGTCTGAGTGAAGTTAACACTGCTGAAGATCAGTTGAGTCTCCGCTAGTCCCACAGGTCCGTAGACGACCCAGTCAAAATGGATTGCAGGAGGTACAGTTATGGTTTC
The DNA here is from genome assembly GCA_964250875.1 of uncultured bacterium. Classification (GTDB taxonomy): domain Bacteria; phylum Cyanobacteriota; class Cyanobacteriia; order Cyanobacteriales; family Chroococcidiopsidaceae; genus CAXUIV01. The sequence continues at coordinate 3,548 of CAXUIV010000108.1, read as the reverse complement.
GCCAGGAGCAATGACGACTTGGGGACGGGATGAGTTGTTTGACCCATCGGTCGCTTGAGGGACTTCTATTGGGTAAAGCGCGATCGCATTTTTGCTGCTGTCTAAACCCAGCAAAATTAAGTAAACCGAGCGATCGCCATAGTTATGAATTCTGTACTGAATCCGACTACCAATGGGTACAGAGGGAACTCCCCCCAATGCCAGGGGGCGTGACAACGTCATACTCTGAGGCAACTGCCGCGTTTCTCTCGCCGCTAGCATTTGTGATTGAGCAGTCAATACCTCCAGCGTTGCCTTAACCCGCAAGTGGGAAGAACCTTCGTTTGTCGTCAATCGCCACAGCTTCGCCGCCAGCAGTGTTTGCAGTTTGGGAACCAATCGTTGCACCGCTACCTTCACCGCTTCCCCTGCTTCCCCTGCGGTGTCAGGGATCAGCTCCTGACTCAGTGAAAATAGGCCATAGCGGCTTGAGGATAAGTTACTTGAAGGAGTCACTGGCGGTTCCAGCGTTTTTACCTCTGGCACACGACCAAACAGATAGTCTGCTGGCTGTCCTGCTAGTACAGTTGATACATCACTTATAGTGGCAAAGGCACTGGTCGCATCCACCCGCTCAATTCGTTCCAAACTATTGTCAAGGGCAACGATCAAGCCAATGTTACGCGGCAAAACCCGCACGGCTTCCTGAACCAGTTGTCCAACTTGCAGAGAAACACTACTGTCACCAGCGATTTGAGCTTTCGCCGTGAGACCCGAACGGGAACGTAACTGGAGCTGTAACGAGGAGCGATTCGGTGCTACCTCGCCGCCTGGATTCACCAAAAGGCGAGAATTTACGCCGTAGTACTCTAGTACTGATATGGGTATTCCTGCTAGCCAGAGCTGTGCCGTTTTGCCATTATCTTCAACAGCTATTACAACGCCGTCTGCACCAACGCTAGAAGGCAATAGATTGTAGGCTAGTAGCGACTCCTCTAGACTTCTCTGACCACTCACCGTTGGCTGCTGTCTCCCGCCAAGCTGCTCTGTCACCTCTGCCACTCGATTTAGACTCACTTGGACTGTCGCTGGCATGGCCTCCCAAAGGTACTGCGTCAAAGCATAAGTAAACAACCCAGCACTGAAACCAGTCCATTGAGCCTCTGTCGCCACCTGGGTAGAGCCGGTTGCAGCCAAGATCACCCCTGGCGTTTGAGTTTTGAGTTTTGCTGCTGTGTGCCCCTGTGTGCCCTTTGGGTATTTGGGTATGCCCCCTTGTGGGGAGTTTTGAGTTTTGAGTTGTTGAAAGTCCAAAGATTCTGCACTGATTTGACCTTGTGCCGGTTCAGAGCAAGAACGAATTCGGAGATTGCCTTGAAGGTGACTGCTGGAAGGAACGAAGCTGGTATCCAGTATCGTTGTTACTCTGTCTGTATCAAGCGATCGCAGCAGCAGCGACAGTGTTTCTTCCAGCAAGTCGTTGACTCCTGACATTCCCGCTGGGGGTACTAAACCGTCTACGGGAACTAAGCTATTCTGCACTGCCGCCTGAGATTCTAATTGAACTTGGCGACCATAGCCACTAAAGTGGAAGACCACCACATCGCCGGGTCGAACTTGCTCAGTTAAATGATGTAGGAAAGCAGCTTCAATTTGCTGCCGGGTCGCTTGCTGATCGGTAAGGGTAAGAATATCACTTGGGACAAAGCCGAACCGATGAACCAGTAATTCCCGCTGCAACTCGACATCAGTCACGCAACCAGTGAGATCCTGGTTTTTCGCGTACTGATTTATCCCTATCAGTAAAGCAAGCTTACGTGGGCTGGTTTGTGCGAGAGCTTGGTAGTAGCGATCGCCCAGTCGTAACCACCCAGCCTCACTCACTGCTAGCGCCGCAAGTCCCCAAACTGCCCGTTGCCAAAAATCCCGCCGCTTCATATTTAGCTATCAGCCATAAGCCAACAGCTATCAGCTTAAAGGCTGGAGTCTGAAGTGTGAAGTATTCGAGCCAATTCAAGGTTTGCAGTAAGGAACGCGGTGACTCATGGCCCGCACTAACTCTGTCGCCACCTCTGGACGGGAAAACTCTGGTGGAGGCACCTCACCTCGACACAGCATCTCCCGAACTTTGGTCCCAGACAGATGAATTCGCTCAGATGGAGTACTGGGACTCGTCTTACTCGTCGCCATTGACTGTGTGCGGGTGCAGTAGAAAGCGTGTTCAAACTTCATGGGCACAATGCCGAGTTCAGATGGCTCGAACTGATCGAAAATGTGCTGGGCATCGTAAGTGCCGTAGTAGTCACCAACCCCAGCATGATCGCGACCGACAATAAAGTGAGTGCAGCCGTAGTTCTTCCGAATCAAGGCATGAAAAATCGCCTCGCGCGGCCCCGCATATCGCATAGCGGCAGGATTAATTGCCAAAATCACTCGGTCTTTGGGGTAGTAATGCTCCAGAATAATCTCGTAACAGCGCATCCGCACATCAGCTGGAACATCATCATCCTTCGTTGCTCCAACTAAAGGATGAAGAAAAAGCCCGTCTACCGTCTCTAAAGCACACTTCTGAATATACTCATGGGCGCGGTGGATCGGATTGCGGGTTTGAAAGCCAACAATCGTTTTCCATCCCTTTTGCCTAAACATCTCTCGCGACTGGGCTGGATCAATTTGGTAGTCAGGAAACTGAGGATGCGGTTCTCGTTGCAGCAGCCAGACAGGACCAGCCAGATTAATTGGCCCCTGATGATAGACAACTTGCACTCCAGGGTGCTTTAAATCGGCAGTGCGGTAGACATTAACCGCCTCGCGCTCCTGGTCGTAGCGATACTTTTGGGTCAAACTTAGAACACCAACAAATCGACCTGTGGAATCATCCAGGCGCACCAAGCCACCTTCCTGCAAAGGAGCTGCTACAGACTCCTCCACCGAAAGCGTAATCGGAACTGACCACGGCAACCCATTAGCCAACCGCATATTCGCTACAACACTCTCATAGTCCTCCTGTCCCATGAACCCAGTGAGCGGACTCAACCCACCAATTGCAATCATTTCCAAATCAGAAACGGCTCGCCCGTCAAGCCGCACACGCGGCAGAAAATCACCCTTCTCAACCAACTCTTCTCTTTGTTCCCGCGTAGCGACGCGATTGACAAGCTCTCCACCGTGGGGGGCAATGCTACCTGAATGATGACTCAAAGTAATCACTTATTTACGTTATATACGATTATCTCGAACAAAGTAATAACTTATCAGCTTTCAGACCGCATGCCCCATGCCCCATGGCCCACGCCCTATGCCCTCTCAATCACACCGCCCCCCAACACAACATCCCCGTCATACCAAACAGCTGCCTGCCCAGCCGTAATACTAAACTGCGGCTCATCAAACACCAGCTTGACGCGGTTGTCTTCCAAAGGCACAACGCTGACAGGTACTGCTGGAGAACGATAGCGCACCTGCACCTCCGCTCGGATAGGAGCCACTGGTGCCGCAATCCCCACCCAGTTAACTCGCTGCACAGTACACTCCATCTGACTCACGCTGCTGCGATCGCCCACAATCAC